>JANOEM010000758.1:0-5334 GCA_031413195.1 Actinomycetes bacterium | reverse complement strand
GAATGCTGGCAACATGTCAATCGATGCCGCACGCGCCGATACACCTCGTCAGACACTCGCCGGTCTGCAGCGACCATTCCGCTGGGGCGTTCACGGCGTGACCGCACCAGAACGCGCATTCGCGCTCCCGGTCGGAACGGTGACGTTCCTGCTCACCGACGTCGAGGGTTCGACCCGATTGTGGTCCGGTGAGTCGGCTGCAAACATGCACGCTGCGATGGCCCGTCACCACGCAATTCTGTCCGCAGCTGTCGACAGCAACGGCGGCGTTCGTCCGCAGGAACAAGGTGAGGGTGACTCGATCGTTGCCGCGTTCGCGCGACCGTCGGATGCGTTGCGAGCGGCCCTTGCGGCGCAGCTCGCACTCGCGGCCGAGGACTGGCCGACCTCGGCTCCGATCACCGTTCGAATGGCCATCCACACCGGCGAGGCCGAGCTGCGCGACGAAGCCAACTATGCAGGACAGGCGATCATCCGCTGTGCCCGGCTGCGGGCCATCGGCCATGGTGGTCAAGTGCTGGTCTCGGGCGCGACCCGCGATCTCGCGATCGATCAAGTCGCCACCGAATTCGACCTGCGCCCGCTTGGCGAGCACCGGCTCCGCGATCTCGGTCGCACGGAGATGGTGTGGCAATTGGTACACCCTGACCTGCCGGCACAGTTTCCGGCGCTGCTGTCGCTGGACGCGTGGCCGCACAACCTGCCGACGGTCGTCGCGCCATTCTTCGGCCGGCTCGCCGAAATCGACACACTGTGCGGACTCGTTCGTAGCGAGCGCCTGGTCACCGCGACGGGGTCCGGTGGTGCCGGCAAGACACGTCTGGCGCAACAGGTCGGAGCCGAGTTGTTGGGCGACTTTCCGAGCGGTGTGTGGTGGGTCGAACTCGCGCCGCTGAGCTCAGATGGAATCGATGGAGTCGATGGAGTCGAAGGCGCCGTGCGTTCGGCGTTCGGGCTGAGTGAATCGCTGAGCATTGCACTCGAGGAGGCCGTTCAGCGCAAGCTCGACCGCGGCAGAAGCTTGCTGATCGTCGACAACTGCGAGCACGTCACCGAAGCGATTGCCCCGTTGCTGACCCGGCTGATGACAGCGGCACCGACACTTCACGTCTTCTGCACAAGTCGGGTCACCCTCGATCTCCCGGGAGAGCTTTCATGGCGCGTCCCGCCTCTGTCCTTGCCCGAACGTCACGCGCCACTACCTGTCGAAGCGCTCTCCCAGTTCGACGCCGTGCGGGTGTTCTGTGATCGGGCACGGCGGGCGCGGCCGAACTTCCGACTCGACGACACCAACGGGGCGGCCATAGCCGAACTCTGCCATCGCCTCGAAGGCATTCCGCTTGCGTTGGAGCTGGCAGCCGCCCGCTGCCGGATGCTGAGCCCGGCCGGGATCCTCGACGGGCTCGACGATTCGATGCGTCTGTTGACGGGTGGGTCACGGGCACTCATGCCGCGCCAGCAGACTCTCGAAGCGTCGATCGCATGGAGCGTCGAACTGCTGTCCGAAACAGAACGCCTGATCATGGGGCGATTGTCGGTCTTCACCGGCGGGTGGACCCTCGATGCCGCGGAGACGGTGTGCGCCGATGACGCCGTCAGCACCTACGCAGTGTTCGATGCGCTCGATCGCCTCGTCGATCACAGCTTGGTCAACGTCACCGAGACGGCGTTGGGCAGCCGGTTCTCGATGCTTGAAACCGTCGGTCAGTTTGCAACCCGAATGCTGGCGGCCGACGAGAGGGAGCAGTCCGAGGCTCGAGCCCGGCACTGCGACTACTTCATGTCCCTCGTCGAGAGTTGGTACTCCAGCACCTATGCCGAGCTCGTCTCCCTCGCCACCGCGTTGACACCGGATGAGTTGAATGCAAGTGCTGCCTTCGATGCGTCGGTCTCGATCGGCCAGCTCGACCGAGCAGGTCGCGCGCTCCTGCCCTTGCACGACCTGTTCGATCGCCCGGCCGGAAACCGGCGTCGATGTGATCTGCTGCTCGCCCAGCCCGGCCTCGAAGGTACGGTGGCCGAGATCGCCGCGCTGACGGGCCGGAGCTGGTCGGCCCTGAACGCTGGGCGCGCTGCCGAGGGGGTCGGCGACGCTCGCGAGGCGCTTCGACTTGCCGAGCAGCGTGGCGACAGCGCCCAGGTCGACATCATTCGAGCTCGCTTGTACTACCTCGAAGCGACGACCGGTGGTGAGGTGCGTCTGCACGAAATGGCCGAAATCGCGGAAAGGCTGACGGCCGCCGGCGACACGTTGAACGGGCCAATTTCATATCGGTTGCTTTCCGTCATGACCGCCCTGTTTGATCCAGCGAACTACCGGTCGGTAGAAGCTCGAGTTCTCGTCGCGCAGGGTTCGCTCGGCAAGCTGACGGGCGCAGGAGCTGCGGCACTGGCGAACGCGTCCGCAACGTTTGCTCTCGGCGATCGACAGATCGAACCCGAATCGGCAGTTTTCCTGGGGGGGTCCCAGACTTCTCCGGCAATGCGCGCCGGTTATGCGGGAATGCTCGCCATCGATCAGGCATCGCGGGGACAACGCCCGACGATCGATCGCGCCCAACTCAACGACTGGGCTCATATCGAAGGGAACCTCGCTGCGAGCCGAACACTCTCCATTGCGGCGATACTCGACGAACTCCTCGATGATGGCGACATCACCCGGGAACGGCGCGAGACGGCCACGACACACGTCGCCAACATCGGATTTCTCCAGCAGGGAAGTCTCTGGCGTCATCTCGTGGCATGCGGCTTGGCGGATCAACCACCGTCACCTTCCGATTCGGACGTCTCGGCGAATGCCGATCAAATGCGTCTGGCGCATGCCGAGTACGCGTTGGGGCTTGGACGGATCGACGAGGCGGTGCGGCTCACCAATGAGGTCTGGACTCGAATCGCCACTGCTGGCCGCCGTCGTGATCAGCAAGCCTTGCTCGAACTGACGGCCAGGGTGCACGCCGCAAGGGGTCACCACACATCCGCTGCACACCTGATCGGCGCCTGCGACGCGCTGTTGGCAGCCGGAGGCTTCGTCCGATTCCCCGGAGCGCAGCGCTCGTGGGACACGACGAAGCACTCCACCAAGGAGTCACTCGGCGACGACACGACAGAAGCCGCGATGGCTGCCGGCGCGACGCTGACATGTGAAGCGGCGCTCGACTACGCCCGACGCGCGCACGCCTCGCCCGCGGCCGGGCGCAGCGGTTGGGCAGCGCTGACCCCGACCGAAGCAAAGGTGGTTGCCCACGTTGCCGACGGGTTGACCAACGCTCAGGCCGCCAAGCAGTTGTTGATGTCACCGGAGACGGTCAAGACGCACCTGTCGCGCGCCTTCTCGAAGTTGGGTGTCGCCAATCGAACCGAGCTGCGCCTGGCTGCAGCGCACCGAACCTCTCAGACGGAGTCGGAGTCGGAGTCGGAGTCGAAGCCGCTTCGTTAGCCTGCGATTTGGCGAACGTTCATGCCGGCTCGGGCGTCGGCCCACGTCTCCGATGACGTGTTCCGGGCGAGATCCGCAAGCGAGAACATCGCCTTGACGTAACGAGTGTTCGGCTGCGCGTTTGACCCTGGCCCCCAAGCGCCGGGCTCCGCATCGGTCACGATTGCGATCTGGTTCGGATCGATCCAGTAGTACTTGGAGCTGTTCACTCCCTCGGACTCGCGCGCCGAGCGGCACCATTCGAGCGCTGCGACCCCGAGTTGATCGCGATCGGCACCCGAGAAGCGCTCAAACCTGCTCACGTGTAGTGGCATGACATACCCCCATATCCATCGAGAACTCGCCGCCCCCGAATGGCCCGGCGCGGTGACCATCTTCCTCGTCGAACGACGAAAGCGCAATGGGTCAGAGCGCTTACAGATTGTGAGGCTGGTGCTAGCAAACCTCGTGGCGACGGGGCTGCACCACCGTGACGCCGGACGATCACTGGCAAGATGCAACAAGTGTCCATCGTGTGGTTGCTGCTCCGAGTTCGTTGGCGGCGGGCGGGGGGCCGTCATTGGCAGTGTGCGTGCTCATCGGGGTAATCGGCGGGTTCGTATTGGCTTCGGCGGCGGCTGCTCGTCGCGTCGACAGTGCGTATCGCACACTTCTCGACGAAATCGATGGGCCCGACATTGCAGTCATTTCGACTTGCGAGGCACCAATTGGGACCGGTTGCGAGAGCCCGACCGGAGAAACGAGTGACGCCTTGGTGATCGAGAGTTTGCTCGCCACCGGTGTTGTCGAAAAGGTGGGGCTGGTCGAAGCACTACGCGCGTGTCTCGTCGGCCAGGACGGAACGCCACTGTTCGGAACACAGTCTGATTGCTTCGACGATGACTGTTCGGTGGCAAGCCGCTCGTGGCGCAACTCGATGACAACCTTCGGCAGAACGCCGAGGAGTCCGGCACCGAACCCCCCGCCTTCTCCGACTACGACGATCGACTGGTGGTCACGGTGTTCGAGATCACCGGCATCGCCGTGCTGCCCCAACGACGTAGCCAGGAAATTCCGCAGGCGTCTTTCACGCTCGAGGGCTACGCCGAATTCGCCGAACCCACTGCCGAGGAACTCGCGGCGGCCCGCACCTCGCTGCCGGACGATCTCGCGCCCGAGATCAGGATGGAAGTGGAAGGTGCAATCGCAGATTTCGAAACGATCGATGAGCGGCCCAGCGCCTTGTACCTGCGCTTCTCGCGCGACGCGCCTTCCACATCCGATGCTGTTGCCGCAGTCGACGGCGTCCCCGAGGTGGTCAACCCCACGCCGGACCAGGTGTTGACATTGCTTGTCGGACTCAACGTGAAAAGCAGCGATCGAGTCCCGATCGCATTGGCCGCCACGGTTTCGGTGTTGTTCGGCTTGCTCGCGAGCTATCTGTTGTTCGCTTCCGTGCGCTCCCGCCGCCTTGAGTTGGCGGTCATGCGCTCCCTCGGCATGTCGACAAGCGGTATACGTCGGTCAGTGGCGGCGCAGGCGACCGCCACTGTTTTGATTGCTCTCATCATCGCAATCCCCGTCGGTGTGCTGGTTGGTCGCTGGGCATGGCTGCGGTATGCCCGCGAAATCAGGGTCCTGCCAGTGGCGGTGATCCCCTGGCCGACACTCGCAATCGGCGCCGTCGCCGCACTGGCAGCGGCAAATCTCGCTGCCATCACGCTCGGCTGGCCCGCGACCACACGTTCCCCCGAGCCCGACCTGCGTTCGGAGTAGGACCCCTGACCCGCACAACCGACCGGCGAATCGCTCATGTCAATGTCTGAGTCCTCGGCGCCCGTCTGCGCGTGGACGGAAAAGTCGTCGATGCGCGTGAGATCAACAGTGTTGCGAAGACGCACAAACACAACATCGAAGCC
>JANOEM010000757.1:0-3095 GCA_031413195.1 Actinomycetes bacterium | reverse complement strand
CGTCTCGGTCGGGCCCTCGGACCTCGTGGTCTGATGCCCAACCCGAAGACCGGCACGGTCACCCAAGATGTCGGCCGAGCAGTCACGGAGTTCAAGGGTGGCAAGGTCGAGTACCGCACCGACCGCTACGGCAACGTGCATGTTCCGCTCGGCAAGGTCAGCTTCACCGAAGAGCAACTCGACGCCAACTTCCGCGCCGTGCTCGACGAACTGCAGCGGGCCAAGCCAGCGTCGGCCAAGGGCCGCTACCTGCGCAAGATGACCATCTCGTCGACGCAGGGCCCCGGTGTCAAACTCGACACCCAGCGCCTTCGCCCCGAAGTGGTCTGAACTCATTCGCCGCGCAGGCACCGAACCGCCCCGGCGGTCGGTAGCCTGCCCGACCGACAACCCAACCGGTTGCTCGCCGAAGACATCTGGTCCAGCCTCGTTCCGTTCACGGAGCGTCGAGGGGTAATGGATTTCCGCCAGACGAGGTGAATACCCCTCATGTATCGCTGTCAGACCCTCCGGTCCGATCGTCGCTGCTGGGAGGCGTTCGCTGCAAAGCGAGTGCCCCGCACGACTGATCGAAAGGAGGTGTACATGGAGAATCCACGACAGGAAAAAGTTGACGTCGTCTCGGAGATTCGCAGCAAGCTGGAAGCAGCCGACGCAGCGTTCCTCACCGAGTACCGCGGCCTCAGCGTCGGAGCTCTGGCCGCATTGCGCGTCACGCTTCGTCAGTCGGGTGCCGAATACAAGGTCTACAAGAACACGTTGGCCCGCTTCGCTGCTCGCGATGCAGGTATCGATGGTCTCGACGATCTGCTGATCGGCCCGACCGGTATCACGTTCGTCACCGGAGACGTTGCCGCTGCCGCGAAGGCATTGCGTGATGCGTCGAAGGCGAACCCGCTGCTGGTCATCAAGGGCGGCTCGCTCGGCAAGGTGGTGCTGTCCGCGAAGGACGTCGAAGCATTGGCCGAACTGCCATCGCGCGACGTGTTGCTGGCTCAGTTCGCTGGCGCATTGCAAGCCCCGCTGGTCAAGACCGCCAACTTGTTGCAGGCCCTGCCTCGCAGCTTTGCCTACGGCCTCAAGGCCCTCATCGAACAAAAGGAAGCGGCCTGAGCCGTCTTTCGCAATCAATACCTACACAAACACAATCTTTCAAGGAGAAAACCATGTCGAAGCAGGATGAAATCCTCGACGCAATCAGTGCCCTCACCGTCATCGAGCTCAAGGAGCTCCTCGACGCGTTCGAAGAGAAGTTCGGCGTCACCGCCGCTGCTCCCGTCGCCGTTGCCGCCGCTGGCGGCGGTGCCGCTGCCGCCGCACCCGCCGAGGAAGAGAAGGACGAGTTCGACGTCATCCTCACCGAGGCCGGCGCCCAGAAGATCCAGGTCATCAAGGTCGTGCGCGAGCTGACCAGCCTGGGCCTGAAGGAAGCCAAGGACCTCGTGGACAGTGCCCCGAAGGCGATCCTCGAAAAGGCCAACAAGGACGACGCCGAAAAGGCCAAGGCCGCCCTCACCGAGGCCGGCGCCACCGTCGAAATCAAGTGACCCGGCGCGACCACACGGTCGCCCCGTAGTCCAAAAACACGAGCCGGTCGTCCCCCAGGGAACGACCGGCTCGTGCCGTTCCGGCACCTCGCGCGATTTGCCACACGAGGTGTGGCAAATACGTCCACAACGGCTCCCGCCGCGCCAGCCCCGCGCGATTTGCCACACGAGATGTAGCGAATCGCGCGAGGTAGGAGCGCCCGGGGGCTATCGGTCGGGGATCCGGCGATTGAAGGCGACGCAATCGGCGTAGGTGACACCTGTGCCGCCGAAGATGTCGAGCGCTGAGCCGATCGTCAGCGAGACCCTGCCGTTGCTGACATCGTGGACATGTTGCAGGTCGTCGAGCGAGCGGGCGCCACCCGCGTAGGTGGACGGTATCGGGCTGTGTTCGGCCAGCAGCAACACCAGATCGAGGTCGATTCCTTGCTCGAGACCCTCGACATCCACCCCGTGGACGAGAAATTCCGCGCACGATTCGGACAGCTCCGAGAGCGTGGTGGGGTCGAGGCGCATCGACGTGAAGCGCTGCCACCTGTCGGTCACCACCCAGTACTCGTCGCCCCGTCGGCGGCACGACAGATCGATCACCAACCGGTTGCGGCCGACGGCAGCGACGAGCTCGGCGAGTCGCTCGGGCACGAACGACCCGTCGACGAACAGCCACGACGTGACGATCGTGTGTGAGGCGCCGGCGTCTAGCCATTCCCGCGCGTTCGTCACGGTTATCCCGCCACCGACCTGCATTCCACCAGGCCAGGCCGCCAAGGTGTCGCGAGCAGGTTGCTCGTTCCCGGGTCCGAGCATGATCACGTGGCCGCCGACGAGATTGTCCGATTGGTACAGCGATGCGTACCACGAACTCGGTCGTTCGCTGACGAAGTTGACCTGCTCGGCACTGCCGGCCGACGACTGAAGGGCCGGGTCATCGGTCAGCGTGGCGCCAACGATCTGCACCACTCGACCGCCACGGAGGTCGATGCAGGGCCGGAACATGCAGGCCACGGTAGTCAACATCGAACCAACCAGCAGCAGGCAATCCGATGAACGCTTGACGTTGATGCTTGACCTGAGCGCGAGAAAGGCTTACCGTTCCGCAAGCAGCTTCTGCGACGCCTTGACCCGACGGTCGAGGCGTTGACTCTTGGCGTGCCGGGCGATAGGATCGCCTGTTGCCGTGCGTCTGTCCGTTTGCTTCGTCATTTCAAGCCTCGTTCAGCGCGCCTCGGATCGTCCTCCCTTTTCCCACGAGGAGTTGTAGTGGCTAATCGTCCATCCACCCGTGAGCGTTACTCGTTTGCAAACCTGGAAGAGCCATTGGAGCTTCCCGACCTGATTGCGATCCAACGCGAGAGCTTCGAATGGTTCCTGAACTTCGGTTTGGCGGAAACATTCCGTGACATCTCGCCGATCAAGGACTCCGTTCGAGCTGATCGACAAGCTGCAGCTCGTGCAGAGCCGCATCATCTGGGCGCCACGTCCTTTCCCGGTGCCGACCTCGTTTCTGATCGATCGGGATGGTCTGCTTGCCGCCATCTACAAAGGACC
>JANOEM010000756.1:0-2547 GCA_031413195.1 Actinomycetes bacterium | reverse complement strand
GAAGCAGAACTGGTGGCAGTGCTGGGTGAACATGACGCGGTGGGGGGCTGGCAGGGCGACGGTTTGTCGTCTCATGCCCAGTGGATTTCGCGTCGTACCAAGTTCACTCCGGGTGACGCCCGCCGGTTCGCGACGGTGGTGGCCCAAGGCGACCGGCTGCCAACACTGTTGGACTCAGCGCGTGCGGGGCAGGTGTCGATCGGTCTGGTCGCAGCCGCCGCGCGTGTGGTGAACGACTCGAACGAGGCTGCGGTGGCCGACGTGGTGAACTGTTGCACCCCGGCACAGGCGTTACGGGTGTTGTCCACCTACCGGGCCGTGGCACCCCAGCCCGACACGTCTGACCCGTCTGATTCGGCGGGGTCGGGCCAAGCGGGGTCGGGCCGGGCGGATGTGTGGTGGCGTCAGTGGACCGACCGTCAGGGACGGCATCGGGTTGACGCGGCGTTGGACCCGGTCACGTGAGTTCGACGGCTTGATCTGGCCCCGGGGTGCTGGGGCGGGTTCCAGTGATCGTGGCTACACGGCGGTGCGGTGGAGGGTAGCGAACACGGTTGCCGGGGTGGACCAGCCGAGCGTCTTTCGAGGCCGATCGTTGAGCTCCCCGGCGACACGATCAAGATCATCGAGGGTGTAGATCGACAGGTCGGTGCTCTTCGGGAAGTACTGGCGAAGGAGGCCGTTGGTGTTCTCGTTGCTCCCGCGTTGCCACGGTGATCTCGGCTCACAGAAGAACACCGGCATCGCCGTCGCAGCGGTGAACTCGTGATGCCGGGCCATCTCGATGCCTTGATCCCATGTCAAGGACCGCCGGACCTCCGTCGGCATGTCGTTGAAGATCGCGGCCATGTTGTCGCGGAGCTGCTCGGCGTCGTGTGACCCGATCAGGTGCACGAGTTTCACGAACCGGCTGGATCGCTCGACCAGTGTGCCGATCGCCGAGCGGTTCATCGACCCGACAATCAGGTCGCCTTCCCAATGCCCGCCCTCAACCCGATCCTCGACGGCCGCTGGGCGGTCCTTGATCAACGTCATCGGCACCACGAATCTCGACGAGCGTGTTCCGGCACGCCGGCGACGGGAGCGGTCGGTGCGCCCAGTGCGCAACACCGGTTTCGGCGTGGGTCGCAACACGCTGTCGGGCTGGTAGATCGCCTGATAGATCGCTTCGGGTGTCAACCGGAGATCAACCCGGTCGGGGAACCGAACCCGGAGATCGTTCGAGATCTGCTCCGGGCTCCACCGCTTGTCGAGCCCCTCCTGCACCAGATCGCGTAGCTCGGTGTTGACCGTCACCCGCCGGGCCTTGGGCCGGGGCCGGCGAGCCAGCATGCGTTGCTGGGCGGCGTGAGGCCGGTACTCGCCGGTCGTCTCGGCGTTGCGAAGCACTTCACGGCACACCGTCGACACGCTGCGCCCCAGCTCTGCTGCGATCGATCGTTTCGACCGGCCCGCCAACACCCCATCGGCGATCATGATCCGTTCCCGATCCGACAGATACCGGCTCGAACCGTCCGCAACGACTGCGACCGGAGCGATGATCGGCGCGTAGCGGTACACGCCGTGCTTCTTGTCGTTCACGATCCGGCCGAGCCGCCACCGCTGCCCCGTCTTGCGGTTCACACCGACCTGCCTGCACGCCTCGCTGTTGGTCATCCCTTGGCTCATCAACGAAACGTACAGATCACGTTTCGACGTCAACGGCTCCGGGCCGCGCTTCCAATTCTCGGCCGACACAGCACACTCCCGAAATCATGTCCAGGTGTAGCCACGACCCCCCGATTCCGCCCCCAGCGCGACACCCCCAAAGTGGGGCCAGATCAGACCAGCGTTCTCACGCTCGATCGTGAACCGAGAGTTTGACCGCATCAGACACCCCCCGGAACCCGCGACCACACCCGCGTGGGGCACCGTCGCGCGATCCGGGAAAGCGAGAGGGACGACTTGCTCAGCGCTCTCTTCTAGACACGTGTGAACGTGACGGGGGTGGCGGGCGGGGGGACTGCGACCTCGATGGTGTTCGTCGAGCATGTGAACTGAAACCCGAGTTGGAGGGCCTCCCAGAGGGGAAAGGGCGGCGACGCGACGAGTGCTTCGAGGCGGGGCGGTTTGGGATGAGTCGGGGCCTGGACTGATGTGGTGGTCGTCGACGTGGCCGACACCTCGCGATCGTCAAGTGTCGCTGTCTGGGCGTCGGGGAAGAAGTCGAGTTGATCACCGAACGGTGTTCTGACCTGTCCGGTCGAGCGGGCGGTGATGCGGTGATTCTCGGTCCACGGGTCGCCGAACTCAGGCTTGGGCGACGACAAGACGTAGGAACCGTCGACGCTCCACGTCAACGTGGACCCGGTGATGGAAAGCTGCTCCCGGACGTTGAGGTTGTCGTACTGGGTGGCGCTAATTGAGCTCTTTCCCGATGCGCCGTCAGTGGTCGTGACCCAGTCGCCTTGGGCGCACGCGAGTCGTTGTGCCGGGTCGAGTTGGCGTCTCCCGGCGAGCGGGAGTTCGGGGTCGGCCTCGCCGCACCCTCCGATCGTCCCGGCGACG
>JANOEM010000755.1:0-3730 GCA_031413195.1 Actinomycetes bacterium | reverse complement strand
CGGCGATGCCGTCGTTGCATTGGGCTTGGGCATTTCTGGTCGGCGTCGCCGTCTGGCGGATCGCGACGAACGGGTGGCGGTGGCTTGGGCCGGGGCACGTCGTGCTCACCGCGCTCGCAGTCACGATCACTGCCAACCACTGGTGGTTGGACGGCGCCGTCGCCGGACTGGTCCTGGCAGTCGCCTTTGTGCTGCAGTTCGCCGTGCGCTCGGCGTGGGCCAGGGCGGTCGGTGGATCGAGAGCGTTGGTGCCGGCTGTGGTCGACGCCGATGAAGAGGTCGGCGGAGTGCTGGAGCGACCGTTGTCGAACGCCTGATCGCGGGTTGTGTTCAGATGCCGCGCGGCGCGGCGTCGAACGCCTCGACGTCGGCCGGCGAACCCTGCACGACGATTCTGACCTTGTCGGCGTGACGACCGTAGGCATGCAGCACGATCTCACCGGGTAGCCCGACCACGATCACGCTCGGTTCACCCTTTTTGGCGACAATGTCGGCTCGGTTGGCGCACCGCAGCACGACCCCGCAAGGGGAGCGACGGTAGAGCATCCGGCCCATCATCTTCAGCAACTTCCACAGTGCGTCATCGCGCTCGGGCTGTTCGTCGCGCGGGGTCCAATCGGGCTGGGCGCGTCGGATGTCTTCGTGATGAACGAAGAACTCGGCGAGATTCGCCTTGTCGCCGAGAACGGGAATCACGAACGGGGACCACAGAGGCGGACCGCTGCGGAACTGTTCGACCATCTCTGGATATGGGGCTTCGGCGACGGCGGCCATCACCTTCTCGGTCCGCTTCGCGAGCGCCGGGATCAAGATCCCACCTGCCGCGTCGGGCCGCCGCTCGCGCACCAGGATGTGAGCGAGGAGATCGCGCGTCTCCCACCCTTCGCACAATGTGGGCGCCTCTGGACCGAGGTGGTCGAACAGGTCGCACATCGCTGCGCGTTCGTCGGAGGTGATCGTCATGTGGCAACCGTACCGTGGCGATGGCCGACGGGGCCATGGAGGGTGTCGACTACGGTGCGCGACCGGTCAGCCGGATCGTCGAAGGCAGGTGGTGCAGGTACGCCCCGCCTGGCCGGGACGATCCACATCGCACCGATCGCAAGGATGAACCCGGCCGTTCCGAGTGTGACCGAACGCGCGTCGAAACGCTCGAGCAGTGGACCGGCAACTGCGTAGCCGAGCGCAGCCCCGCAGGTATTCGCAACGCCAACTCCTGCGAAGGCGCGACCGCGCAGTTCGGGTTCGATCCGAGCAACGAACTCGGGTTCCCCGCGAACCATTTCCGGCCCCATCGAGATGCCCCACATCAGCCATCCGATCGCCATCATCCACGGAACATCGAACAGAACCCCAAGGCCACAGCTGAGCGCGTAGAAGGGCGCTGATCGAAGCATGATCTGCGGCATCGGCGACGTGAAAGATCGGCCGCCGACGAAAACGAGACCTGTCGCCGCGCCGATGCCGTAGCCGGACACAGACAGCCCGAACCAGTAATCACCGGCGTCGAGATCTTGGTTCAGCCAGATGATCGCTGCGGTCATGGCGACGGCGACGCATGCGACGGATGCCGACCAGTACGCGACCATCCGCCGCACCACGGGCGTACGCAACACGATCGTCATTCCGCCGATCAGTTCGACGACTCCGGCGGTGGACTCATGCGCCTGCCGCGAGTCTCTGCTGCTGTCGATCCCACGGATCCCGAGGTGGATCACCATGGCCATCGCAAGTGGAATCGCTGCCAGTGCGATCGTGCGTTGCGGGCCCACCGCCCAGACGGCGAGTGCCCCGAAGGCGGGTCCGATCACGATCGAAACCGATTGGATGAAGCGCCGGACAGCGAGGACCTGTTGCATGTCGTCTTCGGCAAGCCCCGGTACGAGCGCGTCAAAGGACGGATTGTCGAGTTGTCCGAGTGAGCGCGCTGCGACGCCGAGCGTGATGGTCAACCACAGAGGCCCAGCCAATGAGCACGCAATGAGGAGAACCGCGCGAAGTGCAAAGGACAGCACCAACACCCGTTGGCGGTTGAAACGGTCGGCCGCGACGCCACCGACCACACCGAGAACGGCGCCAGCCAACATCTCGGCCGTGAAGGTCAGTGACGTGGCGGTCGCCGAGTTCGTCCTTGCGAACACATACAGGGGGAGTGCGATCGTGACGATGCCGTCTCCGGCCTCGGCCAAGAATTGGGCCGAGACCAATCGCCTCAGCGGGCGGCGCCGGAGCGGGACGAAGATCGCGAAATGACTCAGCTCAGGAAGTATCCGTTGGCGTCAGCCGGCAAGTTGATTCGTCTCATTCTCAAGCTCCTCATCGATGCCGCCAGCGGCTTCTCCCGAGGTTCGGTGAAGTCCCGCCAACCTACACCTCCAGCTCCGGCGAAGCGGACGTCACGTTGTCAGGTCGTCAGGCGCGGCATTTCCCACTGGCTCCGGCGGCGTGAATCGCCGCGATCTCCGCGTCAGATAGCGAGCGTCCCCAGACCGACGGCTCATCCAGAGCTCCGACGAGTGCGAACGGATCGCCGAGCCCGGTCTTGCTGCCGACGCGGAATTGGGTCGACGGCGTCGGATTCAGGGTTCCGCCCTGAGATGGCTTCGAGCCGATCATGACGCCATCGACGTACACCCTCGAAACGGTGCTGTTCCACGTTGCGGCGACGTGATGAAATCCTGCGTCGAAGATCTGGGGAGCTCCTGCCCTCAGTTCCTCGGGTCGGCGGGCAGTTGTCTCGTCGGTCGTCCAGATCAGATCGCCTTTCGGGTCAACGAGCAGGGCGAACGCGCGAGCCGAGTCGTCGGTGCTCGGCGCACTCCACCTCGACATGACGGTCTGCATAGTTCCTGTCGCCGTCGGTCGGATCCACGCCTCGACCGTGACCGCCGAAGCTGGCGGCAGGAGACCGCTGACCGACACCGAACTCGTTGCGTTCAGGCTGAGGGCCTGCCCGACCTTGCCGGTGCCGAACGCCGACACGCCGCTTGCCGCTGGACCAACCTGCGCCGAGAGGTCGCTCTCGCCTCGCCACCAGCCAATCATCGACGTCATGTCGATCGATGCGCACGGCGGCGGGGGAGCGGCCGCGAAGAGGCTCGAGTTGCTCAGGTCGAGCAGCGGCTCTTTCACACCGTCGCCGGAGTCGTCGGTCCAGTTCGTGTTACCGGCGGCGAGTACTCGGCTGTAGAGCGCGAACACGTCGGCCGCGTTGTTCGGATTGTTGGCCCGGGCGAGGAGCGCAAGTGCGCCGGCCACATGTGGGCTCGCCATGCTGGTTCCACTGAGTAGCCCGTAGCTGCCCCATTCGAGGGGTACGGTCGAGGCAATGCACAGGCCAGGCGCGGCGATGTCTACGGCGCCCCAATTCGAGAAGTCCGCCAGGGTGTCGTCCTGGTCTCCAGCGCAGGTCGGCGAGCCAGCCGCTCCCGCGATGCCATCGAAGTCGGCGAGTGCACTGACCGTGAGCACGTTGTCGAACGCCGCTGGGCTGAACCCGATGGCGTTCGTGTCGGAGTTTCCGGCTGAGACTGCGAACGCAACCCCGTTTGCCACAGCGCCCTGCGTGGCGTCGTACAGCGCTTGGCTGGGGCCGACTGCCCCGAAGCTCATGTTGCCGATCTCGATCGTCGCGGAGTTGGCAGCGATCCATTCCAGGCCGTTCACGATCCACGAGAGCTGCCCATTGCCTGTGCTGTCGAGGACTTTGACCGACCAGATCCGGGCACCT
>JANOEM010000754.1:0-4667 GCA_031413195.1 Actinomycetes bacterium | reverse complement strand
GGCGTCGACTTCGCCGTCGGATTCAGCCCTGAACGCATTGACCCGGGCAACAACGAGTGGACCCTCGTCAGGACTCCTAAAATCGTTTCCGGGATCGACCCCGAATCGCTCGAGCGGGTTGCTGACTTTTATCGGCAGTTGGTCGACGTGGTAGTGCCTGTCCGCGGTACCAAGGAAGCGGAACTCGCGAAACTGTTGGAGAACACCTTCCGGCATGTCAACATTGCGCTGGTCAACGAGCTTGCTGTCTACGCATACGGCCTGGGAATCGACATCTGGGAAGTGATCGATGCGGCGTCAACCAAGCCGTTCGGGTTCATGCCATTTCGTCCGGGTCCAGGCGTCGGCGGTCATTGCCTGCCCATTGATCCGAGCTACCTGTCATGGCAGGTCCGCCGTCAACTCGGTCTGTCATTTCGGTTCGTCGAACTCGCCAATGACATCAACGACCATATGCCGGACTACATCGTGCGCCGGATCACGATGGCGTTGAACGAGCAGAAGCTGTCCGTCAACGGTGCTCGCCTGTTGTTGCTCGGACTCGCATACAAGAAGAACTCCAGCGATGCCCGCGAGTCCCCTGCCAACCGAATCGCAGAACTGCTCTCGGAACTGGGCGCCGACCTGCGCATCGCAGACCCGCTGGTTGATGCGCATGCAATGACTCCAGGTATTCGGGTCGAGGCGACCATCAACGAGATTGAGGCGGCGGATCTCGTAGTCGTGCTCGCCGATCATGACGAGTTCGACTGGGATGTGATCAGCGCGCACTCCGCGAAGATCTTCGACGCACGACATCGTGTGAAGGGACCGAACGTTGAGCACATCTAGCGGCGGTGCCTCCGTGGGCGTGCTCGATGTCCGCGACATCGACGCGTTGCTTGCTTTCGCCGACACTTCGTTGCCCGGACTTCGACTTCCCAATGGCATCTTCTGCTTCGATCGTGAGTGGTCGTCCCCGGCACTTCGCGGTGAGTCGGTTCGCTATTCGATCATGGTTCTGCTTGGGGTTGCTCGAAGGGCTCAGTCAGGTGGGTCGACGAGCATCGACGCACATGGGTTGCACCGTCAGATCCACGAGCGCCGCGCTGAGCTCGGCGTTGGAGATCTCGGCTTGCTGCTCTGGGCTGATGTCCGGATGGGGGACACAACGTCGGCGAAAAACACGTTGATCGATCTCGCCCGCAAGTCATCCGCCGACGGCGCGCTTGCGTCGCTCGAGGGAATGGAAGCAGCTTGGTTCGTGCTCGGAGCTGTCGAGGCCCAGTCTGCGGGTCTTCCGGCAGCAGACGTCTTGAAGACCGCACTCACTCATTTCCGATCGCGTCAGTCTCCTCGATCGCCGCTGTTCAGGCACTACGGTCAAGGACGGGGTCGCACGAATCTTCCGAACTTCGCGACGCAGGTTTATTCGCTCCTTGCGCTCGCAGAGGCCGCGCGACATGACGTCGAGCCAGGCGCCTTGTCACGAGCGGTCCGACTCGCCGATCTCCTGATCGAGTTGCGAGGTGACGACAGCGGCTGGCCGTGGCTGTTCCACGCAGACCACGGCGTTGTGGTCGAGCGATACGAGATCTACTCGGTCCATCAGGACGCAATGGCGCCGATGGCGTTCTTCGCGCTGTCGGAGGTCACCGGTGACCAGACGTATTCCAGTGAGGCGGTCGCGGGCCTGCCATGGTGCTACGGCGTCAACGAGATGGGGTTTCGGTTCTACGACGAGGCTTTGAATTTTGCGCATCGCTCCATTCGGCGCAGCGGGATGGCGAGTCGGGCAAACCTCTACGCGAACACGGCTCTTGGTCTTGGTTTTGGAGCCAAACCCCGAGTGGATGTCGGGGGTGTCGAGATCAACACGACCTGTCGGCCGTACCACCTCGGTTGGATACTCGAGGCGTGGTCGGGGCGAGACTCGATTCGGCCTTTGGCGGAATCGCTCTGATGGCTGCTTCGATCAACCATCGCTCGAGCATCTTCGGGGTCGAAATCGACGCGCTCGACATGACGGCGACGCTGGATCGGGCCTTCCAACTTGCGGACAGCGGTACTCCTTCACAGCACGTGGTGCTGAATGCCGGCAAGGTTGTGCTGATGAGCAAGGACGACCGACTGCGCGAAATCATCGCCGCGTGCGAACTCGTCAATGCTGACGGTGCGTCAGTGGTCTGGGCGAGCAGGATTCTTCGGCAACCGCTTCCCGAACGCGTCGCAGGAATCGACCTTTTCACGGCAATCGTGGACCGTGCCGCAACAACCGGCCATCGCCTGTACTTCCTCGGGGCGACCGACGAAGTGCTTGCCGAGATGCTTTCGAGGTTGCGCGAGAAGCATCCGACACTTGTGGTGGCTGGCTCACGAAATGGTTACTGGGAGGATGACAGCGAGGTCATCGCGGCGGTCGCTGCCGCCGACGCCGACTTTCTCTTCCTCGCTGTTCCCAGCCCGCGCAAGGAGTACTGGCTCAGCGAGAACCTTCAGAGCCTGAACGTTCCGTTCATCATGGGTGTCGGTGGTTCGTTCGACGTGCTCGCCGGCAAGGTTCTCCGAGCGCCAATCTGGGTGCAGAAGATCGGCTGTGAATGGATGTATCGACTCGGCCAAGAGCCGCGACGAATGTGGAAGCGCTACCTCTACGGAAACAGCGCCTTCATCCGACTGACGTTTTGCGAATGGAGGCGGTCTCGATGATCAAGCGTCCCGTCGTTGTGGCGGGAGCCAGGCCCAACTTCGTCAAGGTGGCGCCCCTCATGCGCGCATTCTCCGCGGCTGGAATCGACGCCGCAATAGTACACACCGGCCAACATTACGACGCAGTGATGTCCGACAGCTTCTTCGAGTCGCTCGGGATTCCCGAGCCCGTCGCGAACCTTGGCATCGGATCCGGCAGTCACGCAGTGCAGACCGCTGGAGTCATGGTCGCGTTCGAGGAGTTCCTCGGCGAGTACGGCGCCGATGCGGTGCTGGTTGTCGGCGATGTCAACTCAACGGTCGCCTGCGCGCTCGTTGCAGCAAAGACTGGAATTCCGGTTGGTCATGTCGAGGCGGGTCTGCGGTCGTTCGACCGCACCATGCCCGAGGAAGTGAACCGAATCGTCGTCGACAGTCTGGCAACGTGGCTTTTCACGCCAAGCGCTGACGGGGACGAGAACTTACTGGCAGATGGAGTCGAGCCGTGCCGCATTTTCCGAGTCGGCAACGTGATGGTCGACAGTCTGCTCGGCGCTATCGAAGCTGCCCGGGCGCGTCCCGTCCGAGCCGATCTCGGGCTGCCCGACCGATATGGTCTGGTGACTCTTCACCGACCTGCGCTCGTGGATGATCCGGACCGGATGAAGGCGATGATGGGCACCCTCAACGAGATCTCGCAGTTGGTCCCACTCGTCTTCCCCGTGCACCCACGTACTCGCGCGATGCTTCAGCACTCGGACATCGCGGTGAACGCAAACCGAGTGCAGCTTGTCGACCCGCAGGTCTACCTCGACTTCCTCGCGCTCGAGGCAGGAGCCAGCCTGGTTCTCACTGACTCCGGAGGCGTGCAAGAGGAGACAACGGTTCTGGGAGTCCCTTGTCTGACGGTGCGCGAGAACACAGAGCGTCCGATCACCGTCACCAAAGGCACGAACAACCTTGTCGGATTCGATCGCGAGGTCATCGTCGCCGCAGCCCGAGCGGCGCTGGGATCCACCCGTCGACCGGAGCCGATCGAGTTCTGGGATGGAAAGGCGTGCGCACGGATCGTCGAGATCCTCAGCGGGCCGATGCCGGCGCCGACGTTCGTGCCGCCGCTGTTGACCGATCGACCTTCCCCCGAGTTCACCGCCGGACGTTTGTCAGGTGGGCATCACCGATTCTGAAGCACCGATCTCGGGTGGTCGTCGACTCGGCAAAAGCAGTGCCAGCGCCGCGTGGCGACTGTGGCCTTGCCCGAAGGCGCCCCAAGTCAATTCACGGGCAAATGTGAGACCGAAGTAGACCCACGAAGCGGCCACACTGTTTCGACGCCGGTAAAATCTCACGCGGTTCACGACTTGCATCGCATGCACCGCGTTCGAGTATCCCGATTGTTGCCCAATGTGGATCGCGTGCGCGGTTGGTTCGTAGACGGTCTGATACCCGAGGTCTCGGGCCCGGAATGAGAAATCGACCTCCTCGGATTGGAGGAAGTAGGACTCGTCCCAACCACCACAGGCGTTATGGCATTCGATGGAAACGAGCAGAACCGCACCCGTCGCCCAATCGATCGGGTGACCGGTCAGATAATCCTCGTCGCGGGCATAGTGCTCGCTCAACGATTCGAGTTTTGTTCGTCCGAGACCCAATGACCGCATAATGGTCGGCTCGCGACGCAGTGTTCGCTGTAGTTCTCCTTCGAGACCGCGCATCTGCGGCGCTACTATGCCGACGCCTGGTTGGCGCAATGCCATGTTCATCTTTCTGACGGAGCCCGGCGCGAGCACGACATCGGGATTCAACACAAGAATCGCTTGCGCACCCTCCACGGACTCAGCGCCAAGATTGATGGCTGCCGCGTAGCCGATGTTGGTCGATTGGATCAACCCGCAATCCGTCCGCTCTGCGACGAGACCTTGTGTCCCGTCCGATGACCCGTTGTCGACCACCACTACCTCGTTGGAGAGTCCGTCGAATGCCGCCGAAAGCGAATCCGC
>JANOEM010000753.1:0-8897 GCA_031413195.1 Actinomycetes bacterium | reverse complement strand
GCCTCGTCCACCACCACCAAGCTCCCCGCCTGCGCGGCGCAGGCAATCACCTGGGCCATGTCCGCCGCGTCCCACAAATTGGCGGTGGGGTTGTTGGGGTAGGCCAGGTACACCAGCGCGGGTTGGTGCTGGCGGATGGTGGCCATCATGGCGGCTTCGTCAAGCTGGAAATCTGCCGTGAGGGGCACGCCCACGTAGGTCAGGCCCTGAAACTGGGCGCTCATGCCGTACATCACAAAACCGGGTTCAGGGGCCAGAACGACCGGTGGCTTGCCGCTTGCATTTTGCGCACGGGCGACGGCGGCTCGCCGATGACCGTGCGGTGCTCGACGACCACGGTGGGGTCGGCTACAGGAATCGAGTTCATCAGCGCTTGGGTGTAGTGATGGGCCGGCATGCGATAGAGGTCGTCGGAGCCGGCGACTTCGCAGAGCTTGCCCAGGTACATCACCGCCACTCGGTCGCTGATGTTCTTGACGACGGCCAGGTCGTGGGCGATGAAGATCAGGGTCAGGCCGTAACGCTGCTTCAGCTCTTCGAGCAGGTTCAACACTTGGGCCTGGACGCTGACGTCGAGAGCCGAGACAGGCTCGTCGCAGATGATCATCGACGGATTGAGCACCAGCGCGCGGGCGATACTGATCCGCTGGCACTGCCCACCACTGAACTGATGTGGTCGCCGGTCCGAGGCAACAGCTGGATCGATCCCGACTTCTTCGAGGACCTGATTGACCTTGGCCAAGCGTTCGGCCTTGGTGCCGATCTTCCAGATGTTGAGCGGTTCCATCACGATCTCGCGCACCTTGCGACGCGGGTTCAACGATGAGATCGGATCCTGGAAGATCATCTGGACGTTCGTTCGTAGCATGCGCATGCCATCGCCTTGGAGCTCGGTGAGCTCGTTGCCGTTGAAGCGGACGGTTCCGCCCTTGGGCCGTGGCAACTGCATGATCGCCCGGCCG
Organism: Actinomycetes bacterium; assembly: GCA_031413195.1. GTDB lineage: Bacteria > Actinomycetota > Acidimicrobiia > Acidimicrobiales > Ilumatobacteraceae > WLMZ01. The sequence goes on along the minus strand of JANOEM010000753.1, from coordinate 7,935 downwards.
GTGGTTGACTTGCCGCAACCCGACTCGCCGACGAGGCCGAGCGTTTCTCCGGGGAGGACGTCGAAACTGATCCCGGACACCGCCTGGACCTTCAAGCCGGTTCGCCCGACCGGGAACTCGACAACGAGATCGTTGACACTCAGCAACGACTCGCCATCATTGTTGAGGTGGGCCTTTCCTGTGCCTGCCATCAGGCGACGCCAGCGCCGTCGGTGGCAGTTGCCAGGTGAGCCGCAGTCGGGTCGAGCAAGCCTTCTTCATTGGTGCCGGCAGCGTTGACATCTTGCCAACGCTCGGAGCCGACCGGGTGGAAGCAGGCGTAGAAGTGTCCTGGTGTCTCCTCGATCAACGGTGGTTCGTCTGTCCGGCACTGGTCGGTCGCGTATGGGCAGCGCGGGCTGAACCGACAACCGGTCGGCGGATGGATCAGGTTCGGCGGACGACCGCCGATGGTCGTCAGTCTGGTGTGGCTGGGGTCGTCGAGCTTGGGGATGCTCCGAAACAGGGCCTCGGTGTAGGGCATCTTCATGTCTGCGAACAAGACCTTGGTCGGTGCCCGCTCGACGATCTTGCCTGCGTACATGACGATGATCTCGTCGGTGTGACCGGCAACCACACCAAGGTCGTGGGTCACCAGGATCAGGGACATGTTGCGTTCCTGGCGTTGTTCTTGGATCAGGTCGAGGATCTGCGCTTGAACCGTGACATCGAGTGCCGTGGTGGGTTCGTCGGCGAACAGGATCGTCGGTCCACAGGCGAGCGCCATCGCGATCATCACCCGTTGGCGCATACCGCCGGAGAGCTCGTGGGGATACTGCTCGAGCCGCTTTGTCGGTTCCGGGATGCCGACGTCCTGGAGCAACCGCAACACGGTTTCGCGGGCTGCCTGGCGGGGCATGTCGAGCTTGATCCGCAGCGGTTCACCGATCTGGTTGCCGATCTTCATCACTGGGTTCAACGAGGTCATTGGATCCTGGAAGATCATCGACATCTCGGTGCCCCAGATTTCGCGTCGCTGACGCAAGCTCATCGTGGTCAGTTCTTGGCCTTCGAAGATCACCTCGCCGCGACGGATCGTGTTGCGCTTGGGCAGCAACCCCATGATCGAACGGGACAGAATGGTCTTACCGCAGCCCGACTCGCCGACGATGCCGAGGCTTCGGCCGCGTTCAAGAGTGAACGACACCCCGTCCACGGCTCGCACCACACCGAGCGCGGTGTTGAAGTGGGTGTACAGGTTGCGAACATCGAGCAGCGGTCCGTCGTCCGCACGGCGCCTTGCCTGGGTGACGTTCATCCAATGGCCTCTCTGACGCGGAACTTCTCACTCAGCACGTCGCCGAGGAGGTTGATGCTGAGGATCGAGACGAACATCGTCGCGGCCGGCATCAGTGAGATCCACCACGCGGTTTCGAGCTTGCTCTGGCCATCGAAGATCATGTTGCCCCATGTCGGTGTGGGCGCGTTGACGGACAGTCCCAGGTACGCGAGCGCACCCTCGGCAACGATCAGGATCGCCATCCCGGTGAGCGCGAACGTGAGCATCGCCGGGACCACATTTGGCAGGATCTCACGAACCACGATTCGGGTGTTGCTCGCGCCAAGACTTCGCGCGGCCGTCACGAACTCGCGTTGGGCGTACACGATGGTGTTTGCCCGCACGAGTTTCTCGAGCGGGGGTATCGATAAGAGCACGAGCGCGAGAATGATCGGCCCGATCGACCGATTTTCGGCCTGCTCGGTGCCGCTGTTGGTGAAGAAGCCGACGATGAACACGATCAACAGCAACGCCGGGAACGCAAGGACAATGTTCATGATCGTGTCGATGGTGCGGTCGATCCTGCCGCCCTTGTATCCGGCGAGCATCCCCAATCCGCCGCCGATGAGCAGCCCGAAGATGATCGAAAGCGAGCCGATCGTGAGCGAGATCCGTGCGCCGAACATCGCCCGCGAGAAGATGTCGCGGCCGTTGGTATCGGTACCGAACCACCCGACCCGCGGCTCGGTCTCGGGGATGACGATTCCGGCTGGTTCGGAGAACGTCGCCCATACCGGTGGCTTCTCGAGTTTCAGCACGCTGCCGACCAGATAGGTCGAGCATTCGGCCTTGACCTCGAACTGGTCGCAGTCGGAATAGACCCACGGAACACTGTTGGCAAAGATCGCGGTGCCGGTGAGCAACACCAGCCAGATGATCGCTAGCCACTTGGTGACGATGCCGCGCTTACGAAACTTGGGAACCTTTGTTGCGGCATCGTCGAAACTCATCGTCGCGATGGGCGATTCGAGGACTCCGGGGGTTTCGATCACGTTCATACCGGCCGCCTCAGGTGAGTGAGCGTGCTGCACGCACGCGTGGGTCGAGCCAGCCGTAGGACAGATCGACGAAAAAGGTGATGAACACGTAGACGAGCGCCAGGATCGCGACCGTCATCTGGACGAGGCGAAAATCGCTGCTGAAGATGCCATAGACGGTCTTGCGTCCGAGGCCGTTGAGCCCGAACGCCGTCTCGACGACGAGGGCCCCGCCGACCAGCGCGCCGACATTGACAGCCGCAGCGGTGAGCAACGAGAACAGCGATGGCCGCAGCGCATGTCCGAAAAGGATCCGGTTCGTGCTCAGCCCCTTGGCCCGAGCCGTCGTGATGAAGTCGCTCTGCAACGAGTTGATCATGTCTGCACGCAGCAACCGCATGTACCCTGCTGCGATCGGTAGGGCGAGCACGACTGTTGGCATGACGAAGTTCTTGAAGTGATCCCACGGATCGTCGAAGAAGCTGACGTTCTTGGACACGGTCGGAAACCACTGCCAGTGGATCGAGAAGAGCAGGATGAATATCGGCGCGAGAATGTACGAGGGCGCTGAGATCAGGCCGAACGATGCGGTGGTCGAACTTCGGTCGAAGAATCCACCGTTGCGGTATGCAGCCGCAATCGCTATCGGGATCGCGAACATCAGCGCGAACAGCTGGGCATAGATCATCAGCCGCAATGAAATCTTGAAGCCATCCCAGATCGACGTTCGCACCGACTCGTTCGAGTTCGTCGTGCCCCAGTTGAGGGTGACCAGGTCTTTGACGAAGAAGCCGTACTGCTTCAGCGGGCCATCGTTGAGATGTAACGAGTCGAGCAAGGCTTTCTGTTCGGTCTCGTCGACCAAACCGGCGCCGCGCGCCAGGATCACACGTTCCTTGGCGTTTGGCATCGCACTGAGCGCGAGGGACACCATGAAGGTGACAGCTATCACGACGATGATCAGTTGGACGAACCGTTGTCCTACGTATCGCATGAAAGTGTCGTTCCTTGTCCGGTGTCCCTCGGGTTGCTCATTGGCTCAGGTAACTTCCGTCAGTCCCGGAGGCTCGATCAGGCGTCGAGCCACAGGGGCTGCGGGAAGAAGGTGCCGGCGATCCCGGCCCCCGACTGGGCTTGGCCGCCGTCGTCGGGCAGGGCCAGGTTGGTGCCCTCGATGCCCTCGATGCCGGGGATTCCCGCCACCATCCACACCGTCCAGGTGGTCCACAGGTCGTAGCACTGCTCGGCGAACAACCGGTTGACGTCTTCGGCGATCTGCTTCTTCTCGGCGGGATCGGTCGACGCCCGGTTCGCGTCGAGCAGGGCATCGAGGTCGGCGTCCTTGATCCGACCGAAGTTGAGGCCGAGTTGGCCGACGGGCAACGCCGAACTGGAGTGCCACCAGATGTACTGCTGGTCCAGGTCATAACCGGCGTGGTTACGCCAGATGAACACCTCGAACTGTCCGAGGGCAGCGGTCGCGATGAGGTTGCCCTGGTCGACCTGGCCGATCGTGACCTCGTCGATGCCGGCTTCTTCCCACCACTGCTTCATGAAGTTGGCGATGGTCAGGTTGGTCGCGTCGTTGGTCGTCACGAGCGCCAGGGTGAGCGGCTTGTCCGGGTTCTCGGCCTTGTAGGCCGCGATCAGCTCTTGGGCCTTGGCCATGTCCTGCACCTTGGGGTAGCCGCTGTCTTCGAGGTAGCCGACCTGGCCCGGTGAGAACGGACCGTTGGCCAGCTGGTTGACACCCTGGTTGATCGCGTCGTTGACGGTCTTGTTGTCATAGGCGTTCGCGAGTGCACAACGCACCCGCTGGTCCTGCAGGATCGAATCTTCCTTGGTCACATGGAGCATGTTGTAGCCGGTCTCACCCTTGTCGGTGATCTCGATCGAGGGGAAGTTGTCCGGATCCTCACGGAATTCGGTGATGCTCTGCCCGTTGGTGGTGTGGATCATGTCCACGTCTCCGGCCTGGAGGGCATCGCGTCGCTTGAGCGCATCTGCGATCGGGATGAACTCGATGCTGTCGAGGTACGGGTACGGCTGGTTCCAGTAGTCGGGGTTCTTCTGGGCCTTGAAGAACTCGTTGGCCTTGAAGTCCGTGAACACGAATGGTCCGGTGCCGACCGGCTTCGACCGCAGCGTCTCGTCGGCGTCGGAGGCCGCCAACCAGGTGGGCGAGGCCATGTACCCGATCTGTCCGGTGAGGTAGAACGGGAACGTCGCCCACGGCTTCTCGACCGTGACGACCGCGGTCATTGGATCGTCGGGGTCGAGCGAGATGTCGGTGACCGACCTGATCGCGACGCCCGTGAGCAGACCTGTCTTGTGACGGGTGAGGTTGTCGACGATCGCGGCGCCGTCGAACGGCGTACCGTCGTGGAACGTGACCCCGGCGCGGGCCGTGATCCTCCATACGGTGCTATCGGCGTTCGATTCGACCTTTGAGGCAAGGTAGGGTTGGGGAGTATCGTCGGCGCCGGTCAGCATCAACGAGTCATAGACACTGCGGATGACTTGGTGGCATGAGATCGCGCAGAGCATCTCCGCTGGTCGCCATGGCGAGGCGGTCTCGCCTTCGATACCCATGACGAGGTTGCCGCCCGGCTTGGGCTCCTTCGCGGGTTCGGTTGGAGCCGTGGTCTCAGCTGTGGTCTCAGCCGTCGTTTCGGCAGTCGAGCCTTCGGTTGCCTCGGTGGTGGCGGTGCCCGCTTCGGTCGGCGCGGTGGTGGCTTCTGGCGCGTTGGTGACTGCCGACGGTGCACTGGTGTCGCTGCCGGCCTTCTCGTCGCTGCTGCACGCGCCGGCGATGAGCCCGATGCTTACAAGCGTGGCACCCAGCACGACGCCTGGTCGACGGCGCATGGAACGATTCGAATACCGCATGAACTTCCCCCTTGTGTTGTGGATCTGCCGCTGGACTCGGGTCTGCATGCCTTGTGACCCCTGCCACAGCAACATTCGCACATTAGCCACATCCTCGTCGCGACGCGCAACGCGGGTCGTCAATTCCTGCGTAGCGTCGCACCGATGTTGCGCGACGACCACCTTCGGACGCCCCTGTCGCACCGTCTGAGCAGTGGCCATCGCCATTTCGGCGAGATCATGCGTCGTCACGACGAGTCGATTGCCGGGGAATTGCCCACCTATCGCGATCCTGTCAGCGGGTTCTCGGTGTTCACGGCAGCGTTCCTGGCGGACCGAGCCTGGTGTTGCCGCAGTGGTTGCCGCCATTGCCCGTATGAGGTGACGCCGCACTGAACCGGTTGGTCCCTGAACCAGTTCGTCTAACGTCGGTTCATGCCGCATAAGTCGATTGCACGCCTGATGGTCAAGCCGGGTTCGGTCGTCAGCCTCAAACGACGGGACCCCGACGACATGCTCGGGTGGGAAAAGGAAGCGGCCAAGGAAGAGCTCGTGCAGTTGATCGAGCGACTCGACTCGCTGCAGGTCAGGCTCGCTGCCGAACACCGTCAGAGCTTGTTGGTCGTCATCCAGACAATGGATGGCGGTGGTAAGGACAGCACGATCCGCAGCGTCTTCGGGCCATTGAACGCTGCGGGGGTTCAGGTCAGTGGCTTCAAGGCGCCTGCGGGAGCCGAGGTGGATCACGACTTCCTGTGGCGATGCCACGCGGTGACTCCCCGGTACGGCGAGATCCAGGTCTGGAACCGCAGCCACTACGAAGACGTGCTCATTGCGCGCGTCAAGAACTTCGTCCCCAAGGATCGGTGGGAGAAGCGGTACCGCCACATCCGTGAGTTCGAGCGGATGCTTTCCGACGAGGGCACCCGAATCGTCAAGATCCATCTCCAGATCTCCAACGAGGAACAACGCATCCGGATGCAGGAACGGGTGGATGATCCGACCAAGCGTTGGAAGTTCCGGGCGGGCGACCTCGAGGATCGTGCGCTGTGGCCCGATTTCATGAAGGCCTATGAGGTTGCGTTCAGCGAGACCAGCACCGATTACGCGCCATGGTGGGTGGTGCCATCGAACAGACGGTGGGTCCGCAACCTTGCCGTCGCCCGCATCGTCGTCGACGCGCTCGAGGAGATGGACCCGGAGCTGCCACCCGACGACCCGGCGATTGCCGGAACCACCGTTGTTTGACCGCTTGTCTGACCGCCATGTGTGACCGGCTTGTGTGACCGGCTTGTGTGACCGCGGGTGAATTGCCGCCGGATATCCATCCTTGCAGCGTGACGAAATGTACAGTCGACGCCGGATGACCGTGCTCGCACCAACCTCGCTCGACCAGGCGCTGTCCGCACTCGCCGACGCCCCTGACGCTCTGTGTCTCGCTGGTGGTACCGACGCGATGGTCGAGATCAACTCCGGGCACCGCTCGCCGGGAATCGTGATCGCGCTGAACCGGATCACCGAGTTGCGTTCGTGGACCTACGACCCGGACGCGGGCACCGTCACCATCGGTGCAGCGGTGACCTACGCCGAACTGATGGAAGAGCCGCTGGCTCGATTGATACCGGCACTGGCCGAGGCGTCGCGAACCGTCGGTTCGCCACAGATCCGCAATGCGGGCACGCTGGGTGGCAATCTCGGGACGTGTTCACCTGCCGGCGACGGCTTGCCCGTGCTTTCCGCTCTCGACGCCGTTGTCCATCTCGCGAGCTCCCAGGGCGAACGATCCATGCCGATCGACGAGTTCATGGTCGGGGTGAAGCGAACGGCTCGAGCCCCTGGCGAGTTGATCACAGCGGTCACGGTGCCGGTGCTCGACGGTTGGCAGGGCTACAGCAAGGTTGGCGTGCGGAACGCCATGGTCATCGCCCTTGCTTCGGCGTGCCTCGCCGTCGATGTCCCGGGGCGCTCGGTTCGTCTTGCGTTGGGTTCGGTCGGTCCGACGATCATCCGCTGTCATGCTGCCGAACGCCTTGCGGAGGATTCGGTCGACTTCGATTCGGGCGAAGTGTCCGAAACGGCCGTGAGCGAGTTCGGTCGCCTGGCGTCCGTCGCGAGCCGACCGATCTCGGATCATCGCTCGACCGAGCAGTACCGCCGTCATGCCGTCGGCATTCTCGCCTCACGAATGCTGCGAAGGGCTTTCCCCGTGAGTGATCCGCAGTGAGTGACTCGGGCCGGATGATGGCCGACGAGCAGTACTGGCTGGATGTCAACGGCCAGTCCATGCAGGTGCGAGATGCATGGATCGGCGAGAGCCTGCTGTACGTGCTGCGCGAACGCCTGGGCCTGCTGGGCAGTAAGGGCGCGTGCGAGCAGGGCGAGTGCGGTTCGTGCAGCGTTACCGTCGATGGAGAACTGGTCTGCGCGTGCCTGGTGATGGCAGCGACGGCGATCGGTCAGCCGATCATCACGATCGAAGGCATCGCGCCGTTCGGTTCACCGAGCGATGTCCAGCAGGCGTTTGTCGACGCCGGAGCGGTCCAGTGTGGGTTCTGTACGCCGGGCTTGATCATGGCCACCCACAACCTGCTCGAACGCTCGCCCCAGCCGTCGGAGTTCGAAATCCGCGAAGAACTCAGCGGCAACGTTTGCCGTTGCACCGGGTACGGCCGCATCATCGAAGCAGTGCAACGGGTAGCCGTTCGTCGAGCCGAGGCGGCGCCCGCATCGGTCCACGGCTCCCGTGAGCCTTCCGGCGGAGCCGCCACATGA
>JANOEM010000752.1:0-7295 GCA_031413195.1 Actinomycetes bacterium | reverse complement strand
AAAGCTGTCGTGGCTTGAGATCGAGGTGTCGCGGCGTGAGGCGGAGGTGTTCGGCAAGCTTCTCGACTCGGTCGTTCGCCTCCTCACCCTTGATCCCGGTCAGTTTGCGCACGGATCGCAACAGGATCCGCCGCACGGACCAACTGCGGTTCAGGGCAGAATCGGGATTCTGGAACACCATCTGCATCGAGCGCTTGTCTGCCGCGGTGCGTTTGACGGTTGACGCCGGAAGGCCATGACCGTCGAGGGAGACCGTCCCGCCCGAATCGACGGTCTCGATCCCGAGCATCGTCTTGGCCAATGTGGACTTTCCGGAGCCCGACTCGCCGACGATGCCGAGCGTCTCGCCTTCGGCAAGGCTGAGTTCGACATCGACCAGGGCCGGGATCGCCTTGCCTCGCTGCTGGAACGTCTTGGAGACGTGGCTGAGCTCGAGCACCTCCGGGTTCGCATCCGATGGCGCCAACATCGTGATATCTACTGCAGCTGCGACTGGGACCTCGAGTTCGACGATCGAGGAAACGAGGTCGGCGTGGTGGCAACGTGTGAAGCGGTCACCGTTGACGCCGATCGGTACTTTGGGCGGTTGATCGGTGCGACAGATGTCGGTCGCGATCGGGCACCGGTCGACGAACACGCATGCGGGCAAGTCGGTGCCGATCAACGGGAGGGTGCCCGGGATGGTCGAGAGCGCTCGCTCGGTCTTGCGGACCCCGTGTCGAGGCAGGGACCTGAGCAAACCAACGGTGTAGGGGTGCTGGGGGTCGTCGAAGACCTGTTGGCTGGGACCCTCTTCGACGATCCTGCCTGCGTACATGACGCCGACCCTGTCGCACATCGAGCGGATGATGCCCAGGTTGTGGGCGATCAGCAGGACTGCCGCGTCGCTCTCGCTGCGCAGGGTCCTGACCAGATCGAGAACTTCCGCTTCGACTGTCGCGTCCAGGCCGGTGGTCGGCTCGTCGAGGACCAACAACTTCGGGTTCTTGGCCAACGCCATCGCGATCACGACACGTTGTTGCATCCCGCCGGACAACTGGAACGAGTACCGCTCGAGGACACTCTCGGGGTCGGCGATTCGCACGCGCCGCAACGCTGCGAGAGAGGATTCTCTGGCCTCCGCCTTCGATTGCCCCAGCAGGGTGAAACACTCGGCCACTTGTCGACCGATTCGGAGAGAAGGATTCAGTGCTTGGCCGGGGTCCTGGTACACCATCGATGCTCGCGTCGCTCGGAATCGGCGCAAGTCGGCTGAACGCATTCCGGTGACGTCCTCGCCCGCGACGAGCACCTGGCCGGAGACGATCTTGCCGTTCGACGGGAGATAGCGCATCGCCGCGTAGGCGGTCGTTGACTTGCCGCAACCGGACTCGCCGACCAGACCGTAGGCCTCACCTGGCGACACGTGAAAGGTGACTCCTCGCAGAACGGCGCGGTCGATGCCGCGCACGGTGTAGACGACCTCGAGGTCGTTGACCGACAGCGCAGTCTCGGGGGGAGCCTCTACCGCGGTCACTATGCGTCCAAGACCGACTGCACGGAGTCGGCAATCAAGTTGACGGCAATCACCAGGCTCGCGATCGCCGCAGCGGGGAAGAATGTGGTCCACCAGATCCCCGCGCTGAGCACGCGGAACCCGTCGCTCACCTGGGCACCCCAATCCGGCGAGGGAGGAGGGGGACCGGCGCCGAGAAAGGCGAGTGTCGCCACCGTGAACACGGCGTAGCCGACCCGCACCGTGAGTTCGACGATGATCGGCCCGGACACGTTCGGGAGGACCTCGCGGAACATCACGAAGGCTCCGTTCTCGCCGCGAAGTTTCGCCGATGTCACGTAATCCAACTCTCGCTCGCCGAGCACTGCAGCGCGCACGGTACGAGCAACAACCGGTATGAACAACACTGCGACCACTCCGGTCACGACGCCACTCGACTTGCCCAAGGTGGTGACCGCGAGTAGCGCAATGAGTACGACCGGGAGGGCGAGGAACGCTTCGACGATGCGACTGAGGAAGTTGTCGAGCCAGCCGCCGAGATAACCCATCAGCATGCCCAGGACCACACCGAGGAGAACGCCGATCAACGCCGCCAGCGGCGCAATCTTCAACACGTCGAAGGCGCCGGCCATCACCCGTGACAGGACGTCGCGTCCGGTTTGGTCGGTGCCAAACGGGAAGTCTCCATTGGGCGACAAGTGTGGTGTGGTCCGGAAGTCGAGCGGATGATGCGGGGTGATCCGCTCTCCAAGAATCGCGCAAACCACCCAGAACCACACAATCAGATTGCCGATGATGAACGACGGTCGACGACGGATCAAGCGCCAGTTCTCCCGGCGAGATTGCTTCCGTTCGCTGGCGACCTTCACTTCAGGAGTCGCGACCGGTGGACTCTGGTCCTCCATCGACGCCTCGACCGGAACCTCGATTTCGCTCATCGTTTGCTCTCCAGTCGGACTCTCGGATTGAGGTAGGCGATCAACAAATCGGCCGCCAAGGTCGACAACATGTAGATGATGCCGACGAGCAGAACAGCACCCTGGAGCACCGGAATGTCCTGCGCGCCTACAGCTGTGAGCATCGTGGATCCAAGTCCTGCGTAGTTGAAAACCTTTTCGACACCGATGATCCCACCGAACAGATAGCCGATTGAGACGCTGATCACGGTGATCGTCGGAGCAAGTGCGTTACGGAGGATGTGCCCTCTCATCACCTTGCCCGGAGGAAGCCCCTTCATGGTCGCTGTTCGGGCGTAGTCGGCATTCAACCCGTTGGAGACCCCAGCGCGGGTCATACGCGCGATGTAGCCGAAATAGGCAATCACCATCGCCAACGCGGGAAGAATCAGGTACGGAAAATGGCCGATGACAGACGTGCCCGGCGGCGGATTCGCGAACGGTTTGCCGAAGGTCCAGAGGGACGAACTCACCCCAAGCACGCTTGTGGGCACTCCGATGGCGAAGACCGACAGCAACACCGCTGCCGGTATGAAATCCGGGATTGAGGACAATGCCAATCCGGTGGTGACAATCGCGCGGTCCGCAAACTTGTCCTTGCGCCGAGCGGCAAAGATGCCGGCACTGATCGCAAGCGGAATGACGATGATCAGCGCGAGGAGCGCGAGCTTTCCCGATCGGAACAACGCCGGGAAAATGATGTCATTGACATCCGCTCCACTTTGATACGACGTTCCGAAGTCAAGGGTAAACACGCTTTTGATCGAGCTGAAGTATTGGTTCAGCAGTGGCCGATCGGTGCCCAACCGTTGATTGAAGGCCGCCACTTCGGATTCGGGAGCGAACGCACCGAGAATCTTTCGCCCAATCGATTCGCCCGGGAGGACACTGACGATCACGAAGACAATCGTGGCGAGCAGCCAGAGGGTGACGATCGCTGATGCAATTCGGCGTGCGATGTATCGGCCCAAGGTGGCTCCCTACTAGAAGTGGTCTACTGCCGTTCCCGGTGGCAAGCACCTGCGGTGCCGATCGACGGCAATCCGCAGGCGCTGACCGCAATCCGGCTATTCGGTGAAGCCTGCCTTGGCGAGTTCAAAGTGGCCGAGGCCCGTGACGACGATCCCGCTGACGGACTTCACATGCGCGGTGAGCGAGTTGTAGAAGTACGGAATCACGTACGGCGTGTCCTCAGTCGCGATCGCTTGCACGTTCTTGATCGCCGTGGCCCGCCCTGGTACGTCGCTGGCTGCTTGGTACTCCTTGACGGCCGTATTGAACTCTTCCGACACGTAGTGGGCGGAGTTCCACTCACCGGTCGCGTAAGCCTTGACCAAGTAGACGTCGGGAGTACCGCGGTGGCCGTAATCGACAATTCCGAACTCTTGGCCGCCGTCGCAAATCGGGTCGTAGGTCTTGCACCATTCGCTGTAGAAGGTGTCGAGGGTCTGGACGTCGAGTGTGATCTCCATGCCGATGTCTTTGAGCTGGGTCTGGACGAGTTCGGCCAGTTGCGGGATCTCCTGCAACTTGGGTACGAACATCGTGATCTTCAAACCTGTCTTGCCCGCTTCTTCGAGGAGAGCCTTGGCCTTTTCGATATCGCGCCCGCGCTGCTCTTGAGCCGAATCCCAGAACGCATACAGCGGGGCGATCGGGTGGTCGTTGCCAATGTCGCCTTTGCCCTTCAAGACGTTGTCGATCAGTGCCTGACGGTCGAGGCCGAGCGCAACAGCCTGACGGACGCGAACATCTGCGAACGTGCCTTCGCGGGTGTTCATCCAGATCTGGCGATGAGCCGCGCTACGGAACGCCTCGACCGTGATGTTCGGGTCTGTGAACAAGGCGTCGCCACCGACGACAGAGAACTGCACGATCGCGTCCGCTGCTCCACCCTGCAGGCCGGTGATCTGGGTGGCGAGGTCGTCGGAGTAGATCCACTCGACCTTGTCGAGGTAGGTCGTTCCGCCCCACCACTTCTCGTTCCGTACGAACGTGGCGCCAGTGGCAACATCGTACTTGTCGAGCTTCCATGGGCCAGTTCCCGCAGGGCGCTGATCGAGCGTGGTGCCGACGACATAGTCGGCAGGGGTGATCAGCGATTGCGGGTTCGACCACGACAACTGGTACGGAAACTGGCCGTCGGGGTTGAGCAATGTCATCTCGACGGTGAGATCGTCAATTGCGACGGCCGAGCCCGCAGCCAGCGATGCGGCGAGGTTGCCGCCAGCCAGGCGATCCATGGTCGCAACGACATCGGCTGCAGTGAATGGCGTGTCGTCGTGCCAGAGCACGTTCGGGCGGAGCTTGAAGGTCCACACGCTGCCGTCAGCGTTGGGGCTCCACGACTCGGCAAGACCCGGAGCAAGTTCCACGTCTTCTCCCTTGCCGGCCAGGTACTCGAAGCTCTGGGTGCAGGGGGTGTACGAGCCGAGGTTGTCCATAGCAACAGGGTCGAGCGGGCTGCCGGGCTTCTGCGCAGCGACACGCAGCGTTCCGCCCTGCTTGATCGCACCGGCCGGCGTCGCAGTCGTTGCCGGTGTCGATTCGCCAGCGGCGGCCGTTCCAGCAGTGGTTCCAGCGGTGGTGTTGTCAGCCGACTTCTCGTCAGAACCACACGCTGCGATGATCGTGCCCATGAAGGCTACGCCGAGGCCAAGCACGGAACCCCTGGTGACGAAGGTACGGCGCGAGACTGCACCAGCCGCGTAGGCATCGATGAGGTCGGCCTCGAGTGGGCCGACACTGTTTCGCGCCCTGTCGAACAAAGAAAAGTTCATGGTTCTCCCCCATAAGTTGTTTGCCCCACGGACCTCGTCCGTTGATCCGGCGACCATAGTGGCGGTCCCCTCCGGTGTCAAGCATCGAGCTCAACATTCGGCGCATTCTCGGTACAGACGTACCACCAATGACAAGCGGCTGTTGAGGACGGCAGCACGCGCTACCGCCCTCGACGCCGGACGGACTCAGGACTCGAGCGAGATCGGCTCGTCGTCCTTGGCCCCGAAGGTGTCGATGTCGCCACTGAGACCAGCCTGCTGGCGAACCCTCTCGGAGACCTCGACCATGATCTCGGGGTTGGCCTGGAGATAGCTCTTTGCGTTCTCGCGGCCCTGACCAAGTTGTTCTCCCTCGTAGGTGAACCACGCCCCGGACTTCTTGATGATGGACATCTCGACACCGAGATCCAACAGCGAACCCTCGCGGCTGATGCCTTTGCCGTACATGATGTCGAACTCGGCCTGCCTGAACGGTGGAGCAACCTTGTTCTTGACGACCTTGACCCGGGTGCGGGAGCCGACGACTTCGGCACCGTCTTTGATGCTCTCTATTCGACGAATGTCGAGCCGTACCGACGAATAGAACTTGAGTGCCCGTCCGCCCGGGGTGGTCTCCGGCGAACCGAACATGACACCGATTTTCTCGCGCAACTGATTGATGAAGATCGCGATGGTGTTGGTCTTGTTGAGGTTGCCGGTGAGCTTGCGCAGTGCCTGGCTCATCAGTCGCGCCTGCAGCCCGACGTGGGTGTCGCCCATCTCGCCTTCGATCTCGGCGCGGGGTGTGAGGGCTGCGACGGAGTCGATCACCACGACATCGAGCGCACCGGAGCGGACGAGCATGTCGACGATCTCGAGTGCTTGCTCGCCGGTATCGGGCTGAGAGATGAGCAACTGGTCGACATCGACGCCGATCGCTCGTGCGTAGATGGGGTCCATCGCGTGCTCGGCATCGACATAGGCGCAGATGCCGCCATTGCGTTGTGCTTCGGCCACGACGTGCATCGCCAGGGTGGACTTACCTGAGGATTCAGGTCCGTAGATCTCGACGACGCGACCCCGCGGCAGACCGCCGACACCAAGGGCGAGGTCGAGCGCCAATGCCCCGGTGGAGACTGTCTCGATACCCAACGAGGTCTTCTCGCCCATCCGCATGATGGAGCCCTTGCCGAACTGTTTGTCGATGGACGCCAGTGCCATCTCGAGTGCCTTTTCACGCTCTAGTGCCATGATCTGTTCCTTCTCTCCTGCTGGTGGCTTGATGCCGTGTGGTGCTGTGTGGTGCGGGGCCATTGCCGACCCGATTCGTTGAACGGCACCATACGAAAGGGGTGTGACAGGGTTCCGTCGAACCGGTGCCAGTCCTTCGATCGTGCCGCTCAGTAGCGAACGACAGCAGTGTAACTACGTACAAGCGTTCGATCAAGCATTTCCGTGATCGCCGCCACGCGGACACGGTCTCAAAGCTGCGAGGATGTCGGCGTGCGACGCTCCCTTGCTGGTCTCCTGTTCGGTTTCGCGGCCATCATCGGCAGCCTCGCGATCAGCGGCTTCTGGCTGCAGTTCACCGCATTCTCCCCCGAACGCACCACGAGCACCGCCAAGCTGATCCTCGAAGACACCGACATCAACAACGAGGTTGCGCGGCTGATCGCGAACAACACGGTCACGCAACTCAATGCGGCAACAGGGGTCGCCGGGATTGATCCGGAGCCGATCCGGATCATCGTCGCCGACAACCTCAAGACGACCGAGGGTTCGAATCTGATGGCCGGGGTGATCGGTGACGCCCATGCCACGCTGATCGGAACGAGGGACAAGCCAGTCGTGATCACGCCGGAGCAAATGGTGCCCCTCGTCGGAAACGAGGTGGCGATGAACGCCCCGACCATTGTGATCCCGGTCGAGAAGATCGACGCGCTCTCCATCACTCGCCAGGTCTTGAAGTGGCTCGTTCCCATTGCCGGGGCCCTCGCGTTGGTGCTGTTGCTGCTCGGGTTCGCTGCGCATCCCGAGAAGGCCGAGATGTTCCGGTCGCTCGGGGTGCTCTTCCTCGCGATGGCA
>JANOEM010000751.1:0-9583 GCA_031413195.1 Actinomycetes bacterium | reverse complement strand
TGCTTCTGTCCGACCACCGAGCGCGATCTCGCCGACGGCATCGGACCATCGTCCGAACTCGTCGCGCATCGCGTCGCCCTGTCGATCGGCAGTGATCAACATGCGGTGATCGATCCGTTCGAGGAGATCCGAGCGATCGAGATGAACGAACGACTGCGGTCGATGGAGCGCGGTACGCATTCCGCGCAAGACCTGCTCAGAGCCGGCTCAGCGAATGGCTACGCCTGCCTCGGTTGGCCTGATGGGGGAGTGATCGAAGTTGGCGCCCTGGCAGATCTCACGACCGTCTCGTTGGCGAGTGTGCGCCTCGCCGGCTTTCGTCGGGACAGCCTGCTCGACGCGGTCGTGTTCGCTGCCATGGCAGCCGATGTCGACACGGTGATGGTCGGGGGTCGAACGGTGGTCAGCGGTGGCCGGCACGTCACCATCGACGTCGCGTCCGAACTGCGGCAGGCGATCGACGATGTGAACGGGCACCCGTTGTGAACTCGGGTCCAGGCATGAATGCGGGTCCGGGCGTGACGACGGTGATCGATAACATCGGGTTGCTGGTGACCAATGATCCAGCGGTTGGCGATGGTCCGCTCGGGCTCCGGCGCCGGGTGTCCGTCGTGTTCGACGGCCAATCGGTGCTGTCGATCGGCGAGGTCGGCCAGGTCGCCGATCGTCGTGTCGATGCCGACGGGCGATGTGTGGTCCCGGGTTTCGTCGATAGCCACTCGCACCTGGTGTTTGCCGGCGATCGTTCGGAGGAGTTCGCGGCACGAATGGCCGGCGCCGACTATGCGGCTGGAGGCATTCGTGAGACCGTTCGATCCACGGCCGCCGCCAGTGACGACGAACTCCGTCGGGTGGTGTCGGCCCGCCGGGCCGAAGCACATCGGGCCGGAATCACGTCGATCGAGATCAAGTCGGGATACGGGTTGACTCCTGAATCGGAACTGCGCCTGCTGCGACTGGCTCGCGAGTTCACGGACGACACCACGTTCCTCGGCGCGCACGTCGTTCCCTCCGCCTTCGTTGATCGTCCCGACGACTACGTCGACTTGGTGTGCGCGGAGATGCTCAGCGCCGCCGCTCCGTACTCGAGGTTTGTCGACGTGTTCTGCGAGGTGGGCGCGTTCGACGTCGATCAGAGCCGAACGGTTCTCCAGGCAGGAGTCGCTGCCGGGTTGATCCCCAAGATTCATGCCAATCAATTGGGCGAGGGCCCTGGTGTGGCTCTCGCAGTGGAGATGAACTGCGCGTCTGCCGATCACTGCACCCACCTGAGCCAGAGGGACGTAGAACTCCTCGCTGGCAGCAGCACCGTCGCGACATTGCTCCCCGCTGCTGATTTCTCGACTCGCCAGCCTTACCCGGACGCGCGCAGGTTGATCGACTCAGGCGTCACCGTGGCGCTCGCCACCAACTGCAACCCCGGGTCCAGCAACACCACGTCGATGAGCTTCTGCATAGCGCTCGCTGTGCGCGAGATGCGGATGACGGCTGACGAAGCGCTCCAGGCGGCCACCGTCGGGGGAGCCGCTGCGTTACGGCGCGACGACATCGGCCGTGTCCGAATGGGGAGCCCGGCGGATCTGGTGGTCCTCGACGCGCCGAGCCACCTGCACCTCATCTACCGCCCCGGCGTCCCCTTGATCCATATGACGTTCGCGAGTGCGCAACGTGTCGAGCCGTGACGCTGGATCAGAGCTTGGCCCAGTAGGTACCGTCGATCATCGCGGCCAAAGTCGCATGGTGCAGGAAGGCGTGATCCGGGTTCTCGGGCATCACCGCTTCGCCGAACAGGATCTGGCGGCGGGTGATCCGGAACATCACGATCGCGTGTCGCGCCGCGGCGTAGAGGATGTACCACTGCAGGTCCTTCGGCTCGATCCCGGTCAACTGTTGATAGCGCTTGCTGACGTCGGCGACCCGCATGAAATCGGGCAGGCCGGGCATTCCGAGTTGCTCGGTCAGGTCTTGGAAGAACCGGTGGATGAAGATCATCCAGCCGAGATCGATCTCTCGCGGGCCGTGTCCGGCCATCTCCCAGTCCAAGACGGCGACGGGTCGGAAATCGCGGTACATCATGTTGCCGACCCGGGCGTCGCCCCAACTGACCACGGTCTCGCCTTCGTCGGTCGGCCAGTTCGTGTCGAGCCAGCGGAACGCCTGCTCGATCAGCGGCGAGCGAACGCCGTCGGAAGCCACCCATTCGTAGAAGTTGCGCTGGTCGTTGACGTGCCGTCGCAAGGCGGTGTCACCATCGGCATCGATGACCAGGAATGCGGCATCGGGGTCCGATGCGGGGATCGAGTGAATCTCCGCCAAAACCTCGACCGAGGCGTCTTGAAGCGCTGCTTGATCCGCCGGGTCAGCGTCGAAGAACCAATTGTCGCCGAAGGTGTAGGGCATGACATCGGGTGGAACGACGCCGTCGATGCGGCCCATCACGAAGAACGGAGCACCGAGAGGTTCCGGATCCGGCTCGAGCCAAACCGTCGGTGGGATCGCTACGTCCGTGCGGGCGGCGACCAACCGCATCGCATTGAACTGACGGGGCATGTCGTAGACCGGGAAGACCGGTTCGGACCGGGCGTCGGGCGGCAGTCGCAGGACGAATCGATCCGATGTCTCGGTGCCGTCCTCGTCCGTCCACGAGGCATCGAACAGGATCGTCTCACTGGACATCCCGTTTGTCCCCGGGACCGTGAAGTCGGTGACGGACGGGTCGTTCAGCTTGCCGGCGAGCCATTCGGTGAGCTGCTCGCGCAGGACCACGTGATCCCTGGTCGACGTCTTCGGGCGTTCGTCAGTCATGGTGGTTCCCCTCGATTTCGCCACGCGCACATCCTGAGTTCCCCGTCGCAGCGTGGATCAGACAGTATCTGACGCACCGTCAGATCGATGCCATCGAGCTGCGGAACGCGGTTTGCCGACCCGATGGGTAGTGTCCGCACATGCTCACCGTGATCGAAGGACGCATCCTCGGTTGTCTGCTCGAAAAGGAACGGACGACGCCGGAGCAGTATCCATTGACGCTGAATGCGCTGGTCCTGGCGTGCAATCAGTCGACCGCACGAGACCCGGTGATGGTGATCGAACCGCACGATGCCGAAGCCGCAATCGCCGCGTTGAAGGTCCAAGGTCTGGCCCGGTTGGTCCATCCGAGCCACGGCCGCAGCGTCACCCGCTATCGCCAGGTGCTCGACGAGCACTTCGGCTGGTCGCCGCAGCAGGCAGCGTTGATGTCGGTGTTGCTGCTCAGGGGTCCCCAGACCACGGCTGAATTGAAGACCCGCTCGGAGCGTCAGTTCGAGTTCCGGTCGCTCGACGAAGTCGACGCCGTGATGCGAGATCTCAGCACGGGCGACGATGCGTTGGTTGCGCAGCTCGAGCGCGCGGCCGGTCAGAAGGAGCCACGTTGGCAGCAGTTGCTTGCCGACGAAGCCGAACAGGCACCACGAGTGAGCACCCACGTACCGACGGGTGGTGTTGCCGATCGACTGGCGGAACTCGAAGCGCGAGTAGCGAGGCTGGAAACAGCCCTCGCGGATCTGCTCGAGTAGCCGACCCGAGGTGTTCGAGTAGACGGGACGGTTGGTGCCGACGCGTGATCGAGAACTTCCCGACCGCGGTCGTCGCCGAACCGAATGCCTCAATCGCATAAAAGCGTTCGTTTGAGACATTCAGTTTGCGGTCCTCGACGTCAGAACGTCGCAAGGCGTAGCAGTAGCGCTACACTCGCGACATGACCGCGGTCGCATCTCGAGAACTCCGCAACCACACGCGCGCACTGCTTGATCGCGTCGATGCTGGCGAGGTGATCACGATTGCCGTCGATGGCCGCGAAGTCGCCGAGTTGCGACCGATTTCGAGAGAACGTCGTTGGATGAAGCGTTCGGAGTTCGCTCGCAGCATTCTCGGCCATCAGGCCGACGCATCGCTACGTTCCGAACTCCGCCGGCTTTCGCCGGACACAACCGATGACCTCGACACGCTGTGACGAGAGGTCTCGCCGACACCAGTGTGTTCATCGCTGAGGAGTCCGGACGGACACTCGACCTCGACCGGCTTCCGGACGAGATTGCTGTTTCCATCATCACCATTGGAGAACTCAGAGCAGGAGTCCTCGCCGCGGCCGACGTCGGCGTTCGCGATCGCAGACTCCGCACGCTGATGCGAGCCCTTGAACTTCAGCCCGTCCCCATCGACGTCGCCGTCGCCGATGCATGGGCGTACCTGCGCGTCCTTCTGCGAGATGGCGCACGTCGCATGCCGGTGAACGACTCATGGATCGCGGCGACAGCGATCGCGCTCGGAGTACCGATCGTGACTCAGGACGCTGACTACGTCGAGGTGCCTGGACTCGACGTAGTTCGAATTTGAGGTTCGCTGGGACCTGCGCCCATCGGGCGAAGCTGTCCCGTCGGGTACCAACGCCACACCGCAAGCGCGACGGCCAGCGACACGCACGCCGAGACCCGCAGACCGGTCTGCATCCCGTCGACGAACGAGGCCCTGGCGACGTCGAGCAGATCGTCCACTCCGGCAACGTCGGGGGCCGAAGCTGCAAAGCCGGAGAGTGCGCTGACGCCGTCGCGGGCGATTTCGGCGATCTCCGTCGGCACGCCGGCGAGAGCCGGGGCGATGCCGTCGCGGTACCGCGACGCAAGGATGCTGCCGATCACTGCAATGCCGACGGCGCCGCCGACTTCTCGGGTGGTGTCGTTGACGGCAGAGCCGACACCTGCCTTGTCGAGCGGCAATGACAGCACGATGCCCGTGGACAGCGTCGGCAGCGCCAACGCCGATCCCGCGGCCATGACTATCAACGATGCGGCGATGAACACGTACGGCGTCGAGAGATCGATCATGGACAGCATCACGATTCCGAACGGCATGATGCACAGGCCGGTGATCACGACCTTGCGCGGCTCGAACTTGGCAGACAGCGATGCGCCCCGAGGCGAGACGAGGACCATCGTGACCGCATACGGCAACGTCGCGAAACCGGCCTTGAGTGGCGAGTACTCGCGAACCGATTGCAGGTACTGCGAGATCAGGAAGAACATCGAGAACATCGAGAAGAACGCAAAGGTGACGCCGAGCGCGCCGGCGCCGAAGCGGGGGATCTTGAAGAACCGGACATCGAGCATTGGATGAGCGGTTCGCTTCTCCCACACCACGAATCCGACGAAAGCGGCGATGCACACGACGAACGCACCGGCGCTGTGGATGGTTCCCCAACCCTTTTCGGGCCCCTCGATGATGCCGTACAGCAAAGAACCGAACCCGATCACCGACAGCAACGCCCCGAGCGGATCGAGCGGGACATCGTGTTCTTCCTTGGACGTGGGACAAATCAGGGTGACGGCGACGAAGGCTGCCGCAGCGATCGGAACCGAGACGAAGAAGACCGAACCGAACCAGAAGTGGGTCAGAACGAAGCCGCCGAGCAGCGTGCCGATGACACCGCCCGCACCGGCGAAACCGGTCCAGATCGCGATTGCCTTGGGGCGTTCGTGGGCAGGGAAGACGCTGGTGAGCAGCGACAGAGTAGACGGCATGATCAGCGCCGCCCCGACTCCCATCAGGCACCGGAACACCAGCAAGATGTTCGGACTCGTGGCCTGACTACACAGGACCGCAGCGAGGCCGAAGACGACAAGGCCGACCTGCAGCGCGCCCTTGCGGCCGAACTTGTCACCGAGCGCGCCAGCCGGCAGAAGCAGTCCGGCGAAGACAACCGCGTAGATATCGACGATCCACAGCAACTGCGCATCGGTGGGCTGCAGTTGGGCGCGAATCGACGGGATCGCGACGTTGATCGAACTCACCGCGGCGACGACGAGCACCAGGCTCATGCACAGCACACCGAGAATCACCCATCGCCGTTCGAACACGACCGGGTCGATCTCGTGCGTGTGGACGGCAGTGTCGTTCATCGGGGAACTAACCGAGAGGCAGCAACGCGTTCGACGGGATCCGCGAAACCGAGATTTCGGGGACAGGCCCGTTGAACTTGGGATACTTGGGCTTGGCAGTGGCCCGGTACCGCGTCGTCGAGTGGGTCCGGTCGTTGTCGAACTCGGGGATGACCTTTTGTCCGAAGATCTCGAGCATTTCCAGAATCTCGTCGTGCTCCAGCGCGCTCGGCAAACCGAACACGAGTTGGTCGCACCCGACCGTCTGGTACTTCTCGACCTGCTCGGCCACTTCGTCGGGAGTACCGCACAGCATGTATCCGCCGGCGATCAGCGAATCGAGGAATGCTTCGGGGTCATTGCCGGCGATCTCACGGATGACGTACGGAGGGTTCGGCCACACGATGGCGTCGGGTGACTGAGGCATCGTGTCGTGGTACATGTTGACCATCGTGACGAGATAGCCGCTCAGGCTGTCGAGTGCGATCTCGCGGGCTCGCTGGCGATCGCCGAGGCAGATCACGGCATTGGTCATCATCACGTTGTCGTTCATGAACTGCCCGAGTGGCTCCGTGCACGCGGCAATCGCTTCCTTGTACGAATCGATCCGCCCCTGAAGGTTGTAGATCGGTTCGAAGTTGAACGCGATCGCACCGATGCCGAGTTCACCGGCGCGAGCGAATGTCGGCGGGTTACCACACGCGACCCAGATCGGTGGGTGGCCCTGACCGTGGGGCTTGGGGAGGATGTTGTGTGGGGTCGGAACCGTGAAGTGGTTGCCTTCGAAGGAGTAGTCGATCTGCTCCCACATCCGCGGGATCTCGTGGACTGCTTCTTCCCATTCGCTCTTGGTGGAGTTCTTGTCGAGCACATTGAAGGTCGCCAGTTCGTGGCTACCGGCGCCTCGGCCGGTTCCCCACTCGATCCGGTTGCCCGTGATGTGATCGAGCATCGCGATTCGTTCGGCGTTGCGCACCGGATGGTTGACCCGAGGTGACAGGTTGTTGATGCCGGTGCCGAGGTGGATGTAGTCGGTCTGGGCGGCGATGTAGCCCATCACGACCTCGGGCGCTGACATGTGGCTGTATTCGGTGAGGCCGTGATGCTCGCCGAACCAGGCGTACTTCCAGTTGTGCTTGTCGGCATGGATCGTGTATTCGGCCTCGCGCATCAGCGCTGTGTGCTCGGACGGGCTGTGGTGAGCCGCCGGACCCGGGATGTACCCGTTCAAGAAAATGCCGAACTCCATGACGACCCCTTTTCGTGCCCCGACGCGAGCGACGGGGAATATGTTAACGCACCACATTAACTCTGTCGAGAGGGAGATCCCGACGCGGAAGTCCCGGTCGCGGAAATCCCCGGCGCAATCGCCCGAAGGGGGCATACTGTTCGCCGTCTCCATACACAAGAAACGATCGATCGATGCGTACCTCACTCGCTGAACTGCTCGCGACCAAGCCGGTGCTCCTGGCTGACGGGGCAACCGGGACCAACTACATGGAGCGCGGCCTCGGGCCGGGCGAGCCACCTGAGTTCTGGAACGTCGAGCACACCGATCGTGTGCAGGGTCTGCACCGTGATTTCGTCGAGGCCGGTGCCGACATCATCCTCACCAACAGCTTCGGCTGCACGGCGAACCGACTGCAGCTCCACAAGGCAGAGTCGCGGGTGCACGAACTGGCCAATGCTGCGGCCCGACTCGCGCGAGAAGTTGCCGATTCTGCTGATCGGCCGGTCGTGGTCGCCGGATCGGTCGGGCCCCTCGGCGAACTCTTCGAGCCACTCGGCGCTTTGACCCACGAGACGGCCACGGCATCGTTCCGCGAGCAGATTCAGGGGCTCAAAGATGGTGGCGCCGACGTTGCCTGGATCGAGACGATGTCGTCGGTCGAAGAAGTTCGTGCCGCCGCTCAGGCGGCGATCGATGTCGGTATGCCGTACACCGCCACGCTGTCCTTCGACACCGCCGGACGCACGATGATGGGGATCCTGCCCGAGAACGTTCCAGCGATCTTCGAAGGTCTCTCCGTTCAACCGGTGGCAATGGGGGCCAACTGCGGCGTCGGCGCGAGCGACATCCTGGTGTCATTGCTGGGGATGTCGGGGGCCGACGCGGACAAGGTTTACATCTCGAAGGGCAACTGCGGCGTACCCCAATTCCACGGGGCCGAGATCGTCTACAGCGGGACCACCGAGGTCATGGGCGCTTACGCGGGCTTGGCGATGGCCGCCGGTGCACGCATCGTGGGCGGCTGTTGCGGCACCTCGCCTGCACACCTTGCGGCGATGCGGCGCAGTATCGACAACCAGCAGCCGGCCGAGCGTCCGACAATCGCAGACATCGTTGCCAAGATCGGGCCGCTCACGAACGCCGCACCAAATGCGAACAGTGGGGCCGCTCGTGAACGCAGTCGTGGCCGCCGCAGCATCGACTGAACTCCCCTGCGTTCCTGGGCGGGCCAACGCGCGAAGGTAACGGGTCATGCAGATCGACGCCTTCGACCTCAGTGACCGAGTCGCTCTGGTCACCGGCGCTGCCGGAGGCATCGGTCTTGCCGCTGCCTCATTGCTGGCCGAAGCCGGCGCGACCGTGGTCATGGCCGACATTCAGACCGTCTTGGTGTCCGAAGCCGCGCAGCACCTTGAAGCGCAGGGCTTGCGGTGCAGCGCGGTCGGGCTCGATGTGTCTGTGCGGGCCGACGTCGACACGGCGATCGCCGAAGTGGTCGCCCGCCACGGACGTCTTGACATCATGGTCAACAACGCCGCGATCATCGACGACACATCTCCGCTGACGGTGACAGAAGAGGTGCTCGACCGGATTCATGCAGTGAACTTCAAGGGTCTCGTGTTCGGGTCGCAGGCGGCAGCGCGGGTCATGGTCGCCGCCGGTCGGGGCAGCATCATCAACGTCACGTCTGGTGTTGTCGACGTGGCCATCGCGGCCGTGGCCGGCTACTCGACCTCGAAGGCAGCGGCAGCCCAGTACAGCCGTGGCCTGGCGATGGAGATCGCGCCTCATGGGGTTCGGGTGAACACGATCGCCCCGGGCTGGACCGATACGCCGATGAACGAACGGCACGTGCTGGGGTCTGATGGCGCGATCGACCACGATCGTAAGGCCGCCTACGTCGCTTCCCGCGCGGCTTCGGCTCCGCTCGGTATCGCAGGCGAACCGATCGACCAGGCGTATCCGGTGCTGTACCTGGCATCGGATGCGGCCCGATTCGTGACCGGGATGGTGTTCCGGGTCAACGGCGGGGCGACGATGCCCTGGTGAACGACGTGGTGAACGACAGGGGAGGACCCGATGAACAACATCCATGACCAGAAGATCCTGGTGACCGGTGCGGCCGGGCAGATCGCCTTCCCCATGGCACGCCACCTCGCTCACGACAACGAGGTGTGGGGGCTGGCCAGGTTCACCGAGGACGGCAGCCGCGAGCGAGTCTCGGCGGCGGGTGTCACGCCGGTCGTGTGCGATCTGTCGTCCGGCGATCTGTCGGCCGTGCCCGACGATTTCACCGCTGTCGTGCATCTCGCCGCGTACCAGGAGCCAGGGCTCGACTACGACGCAGCGCTCAGCGCGAATGCTGAGGGGACCGGGTTCCTGCTCCAGCACTGCAAGTCGGCACGTGCGGCATTGGTGATGTCGACGTTCTCGGTGTACA
>JANOEM010000750.1:0-10154 GCA_031413195.1 Actinomycetes bacterium | reverse complement strand
GCAAAGTACGGGCTGAAGAAGTCCGAGATGGCCAAGATGAACATCAAGGGTGTCTTCCAGATCTGGATGAAGGATGGCTCCTATCACGAGATCGATCTGAAGGAATGCCACAAGTGGACCCGTGAGGGATGCAAGAACTGTCCCGATTTCGCCGCCGAGCACAGCGACATCGCAACGGGGGGAATCGGCGAGGACAACGACTGGACCCTCACCATCGTGCGCACGCAACTGGGCGAGGAGGTCATCAACCGGATGATCGCCGACGGTTCGATCATCGCTCGACCGGCGCAGGAGGACAAAGAGGCAATGCGCCTGCTGCGGCTGCTGTCAATCGTCAGCCGCCGGCGCTGGCCGGAGTTCGCCGACCGGGCCCCTTCGGTCGGCGTGCCCCCACCGAAGAAGAAGGCCCCCGCCGCCGACACACCTCCCGCCGCCCCGGCGCCGTAAGCGGGACGCTGCGCGATTTGCCACATGGCGTGTGGCGAAACGCGCGCGATGCGCGAGTCCATCGGGGACAGTGCGCGATTTGCCACATGGCGTGTGGCCAATCGAGCGCGATGCGCGAGTCCATCGGGGACGGTGCGCGATTTGCCACATGGCGTGTGGCCAATCGAGCGCGATGCTCCGGGTTCAGGGCGAGGCGAGTTCGAGGGCTCGGGTGAAGACCGCGTCGAGCATTGGCTCGGTGAGCCGCCCTGTGAAGGTGTTCTGCTGGCTCGGGTGGAAGGAACACAACACCGTCGGGCCGCCCGGGGAGGGTGTCTGCGCGAGGTGACCGAACTTCGGACGAGGGCGAACCCCGAACTCGACGCAGGCCGCCGCATAGGCGAAGTGTCCGAGGCACACGACAACGCGCATCTCGGTCAGCAATGAGAACTCGCGCTGCAGGAACGGTCGACAGTTGTCGCGTTCGCTCGGCTCGGGTTTGTTGTCGGGCGGTGCACACCGAACAGCGGCGGTGACCCACGCTCCGGTCAACCGCAGACCGTCGTCAGCCGAAACCGACGTGGCTTGGTTGGCCAGACCGGCGCGATGCAGAGCCCGGAACAACCAGTCGCCGCTGCGGTCGCCGGTGAAGACCCTGCCCGTGCGATTTGCGCCGTGGGCGGCCGGCGCAAGTCCCAAAACGACGATTCGCGCCGCGGGATCCCCGAACCCCGAGATCGGGCGCCCCCAGTACGCCTCGTCCCGGTACGACTTTCGTTTGTCAATGGCAACCTGCTCGCGCCAGTCGACCAGACGCGGGCAAGCGCGACACTCGATGATCGCCGAGCGAAGGCGCGTAAACTCGACACGAGAGGGATCGGAGGGATCAGCCACCGGCCAACCGTAGGCGTTCCATCCGGCTGATCCGCCGTTACATTGGCCGAACATGGTCGCCAAGAAGAGTGCACCCGGGCCCAAGCCGACGCTGATCCTGTTGGTTCGGCACGGCCAGACGCCAACCACCGGCAAACTGCTCCCCGGTCGCGCCCCAGGTCTGCACCTCGCCGATTCCGGCGCCACCCAGGCCCAGGAGGCAGCGGCTCGGATCAGCGCAATCAGCAATGTCGACGCGGTTTACGCTTCGCCGCTCGAACGTGCTCGTGAAACGGCTGCGCCCATTGGCAAGGCTCTCGGTCTGAAGGTGCAGATCGACAAAGGTTTACTCGAGTGCGATTTCGGCGACTGGACGGGCGCTGAACTGAAGGACCTGATGAAGCTGGCGGAATGGACGACGGTTCAGCGCTCGCCGTCCACCTTCCGGTTCCCCCGTGGTGAGAGCTTCACCGAGATGCAGACGCGAATCGTCAGTGCGCTGGATCGCATCGTGACGAAGCACCCGGGCGGCACGGTCGTGTGCGTTTCGCACGCAGATCCGATCAAGGCCGCCGTCGCGCACGCCATGGGCACCCACATAGACCTCTTTCAGCGCATCGTCATCTCGACGTGTTCGATCAGCGCAGTTGCGTACAGCGTCGGGGGACCTGTTGTGCTCACCGTCAACTCCACGGGCGGATCACTCGCCGAACTCCGGCCCTCGTAGGTTCGTGACGATGGGGATCTTCTATCAACTCGACGAGGTGGACGCCTTCACCACCGCAGCACTCGGTGTCCCGGGCCAACGCGTGTTCTATCTCCAGGTTCGCCAAGGCGATACTCGGATCACGGTCAAGTGCGAGAAGCAACAGGCCGCGGCGATCGCCGAGTACCTGCGCAAGGTCATGAACGATCTGCCGTCGCCCAGCACCAAACCATTGCCGACGACGTTCGAGTTACAAGCACCTGTAGACCCCGCTTTCGTGCTCGGTGCGGTCGGGCTCGGCTACGACCGCGACACCGACCGACTGCTGATCCAACTCGAAGAAGTCGTGATGGTGGACGAAAATGGCGAGCCCGATCCGGATGCCGTCGAAGACCGCGGTCACGTTCGGCTGTTGCTGCAACGCGGCCAGGCGCTCGCCTTCTGCGAGCACACCGAGACGGTGGTTGCTGCCGGCCGACCGGCGTGCATGTTTTGTGGAAACCCCCTCGATCCTGACGGACACCCGTGCCCGAAAATGAACTAGGTCACAGCTCGCGATCAGACCAGGCTTCGTCGGGGGACGATGCACAGCGGTTAGCCGACGAACTACGGCTGCAACTGCTCTACAGCGGCGACATCGACATCGAGGGTCGCATGCCGTGGAGCAGCAATGCAACCTTCCTCGTCAACATCACTGTTGCCGGGTCCGCAGACGATCAGCCTGAACCACCGCGCGGCCAGGCGATCTACAAGCCTCTCAAGGGCGAGCGTCCGCTGTGGGACTTCGAGCCAGGACTCTTCCGGCGCGAGGTCGCTGCATACCAACTCAGCGAGTCGATGGGTTTCCATGTCGTGCCACCGACGATCGTCCGCGACGGTCCGCTCGGCCAGGGATCGTTTCAATGGTTCGTCGATGCCGACCACCAAGAGCACTACTTCACTATCTTCGAGAACCGGCCCGAGTTGCACGATCGCCTGCGACTGATGGCCGTTCTCGACATCGTCGCCAACAACACCGACCGCAAGAGTGGTCACTGCCTGCTCGCCCGCGATGGAAGCATCTGGGGCATCGATCATGGCCTGTGCTTCGCGACCGAGTTCAAGCTCCGGACCGTGATCTGGGAGTTCGGCGGCGAGCCGATCCCTGAAGCGGCAATCGCCCCGCTGCAGCGTCTGCTCGACGGCGTGCCACTCGGCATCGCCGCGCTTCTCAGCGACGACGAAGTCGCCGCGATCCAAGAACGTGCGGATTGGCTGCTGCAGCACGGCGAGTTCCCGATCGACGAAACCGGCCGCCGCTACCCGTGGCCCCTCGTCTGACGAAAGCCGACCCCGAGGTCAGCTACAGGTCAGACCACGTCAGATCTTCAAGACGCCGAACACATCGACCACAACATGGGTCGCGCCGAGGTTGAACAGGCAGACGGTGCCGGCACCGGAGAGCGAGGTCACGACCAGATTTGGCAGAGTCTGGCCCGGGGCAAAGTTGACGTTGGAGACGAGCGGGCGGCTGCTTGCGCAGGGATAGACAGTGATGAAACCGTTGGCGGTCGGCCCGTCGACGGTGACGTTCAACACAACAGCGCTTGCTCCGACCGGCACGCCGCCCCGACCACCAACCTGCAGTTCGATCACTGAACCGGTCGGCTGCGCGCCACCCCCACTCGAGACTCCGTCGACGGTGGAACCGCCGACGCGGGTGTCGAGAAGGCGGCTCGGTTGGGCGAGGGCCTCGTAGCGTTCGGTCTCCAGGGAACCGAACGCGTCGATCACGACGTTCGTCCGATTCGAAGACAGCACGCAGGCGGTGCCGCGAGGGCTGAGCCCGGTGACGACTGCGTTGGGAACCGGGACACTGGCGACGTAGTTGACGTTGGAGGTCGACGGTGGAGGCGAGTCGCATGGCCACACGGCGAGGAAGCCGGCACCGACGGCGCCATCGGAGGTGACGTTGAGCACAGCAGTCCGGGCGGTTGGGCTCATCCCGCCTCGACCGGCGACCTGGATCTCGAGCACCGAGCCGGCCGTGATGGCACCGCCGCCAGCGAACTGACCGTCGATGGTCGCAAGGCCCGCCCTGGTGTCGAGCAGACGGGCTGGTGAATCGAGCGGCGTGAACGCAGAGGCGGGCAGCACGTTGAAGACATCGACCAGGAGATGGGCGGGCGCCTGGGTGAACAAACAGACAGTGCCGTCGTCGCTCAACTTGGTGATCACCGAGTTGGAGATGATCTGCCCGGACCGCACGTTCAGGCTCGATGTAGTCGGGCGGTCGCCACACGGATAGACGGTCACGTACCCATTTCCTTCGCCGACGACCGTGACATTGAGCGTGACCGCGGCGGCGTCAGCCGGCACTGTCCCTCGTCCGGCGATCTGGACTTCGAGTACTGCCCCGGCCGCAAGTCGCCCCTTTCCTGCGAACTGACCATCGGTAGTCTTGGCCCCCGAGCGGGTATCGAGGAATCGCGCCGGAAGCGGCCCCGTTGGCGACGAGATCGGGGGCCCGGGAGCCGGCACCGGCGGTGGGGTCGGCAGTTCGGGCGCCTTCCAGTTCGCATCCCCGGCGCGGGCAGCGGCAATGCCTTGCCAGGTGATCGGGTCGTCGTATCCGAGTGCCCAGATCGCGACGCCCGCGAGCCCTTTGTCCTGGGCGAGCTTCACTCGCTGGTAGATCGCGTCGGCGTCGGAGTACCACGCTGTGCGACTGATGTTGCAGCGAACCGTGTTGCCGTTGCCATCTGCCCCGGTGAACGACTCGACGTAGGAATACGTCCGCTCCCGCGTGACAGGGTCCCAGCCCGGCTTGATCCCCTTGCTCGCGGCCCACGCGGTCGCGGTCGCAGTCTGGATGTTTCGTTTGACCGGATTGACACCGACCGGGCAACTGCCCTCGGTCTTGATCACCCAATCGCTGCCGTACGCGGCGATCCCGAGCACCAGTTTGCTGGCCGGCACGATTGCGAGAGCGTCGTCGATGCTGTCCCGGACCCAGTTGAACGGTGCGATCGGCCCCGATCGGGACACGCTGTACGAGTAGGTCATCACCCGAACCCGGTCGACGACTTGAGCCATCACGGGGAAGTTGTAGACCCAGTAGCCGCTCGTATCGTCGTTGAGCGCGTTGTAGATCGGCGGAACGGCGACGGCAAGCGTGCGGCCGACGAGGTGCAGCGCCGTCGACAACTCGGTCAGGAACGTACCCCAGTTGACGAAGGTCGTCGGCCAGGTGGCTTTGCCGTCACTGAACGCGAACTTCTCATAGTCGATGTCGACACCCGAGAAACCCTCGTCGACAGCGAGCTTGACGATCGCGGCCACGTGTAGAGCACGATCTACGGGATTCGCGAGCACACCCGCCATGGCCCGGGCAGGCATCGCGTCGACGATGGTGGCGACGATCGGCTTGCCGGCGACGGCTGCCGCAGCTTTGTACTGAGCCAACTCTGCCTGCGTGATCGATGAACTACGAACGATCGAGTTCGCCGATGTCGCGCTCCAGAAGAACGGCGTCAGTTCGGCCATTTGGCCACTGTTCGCGCCAAACGAGGCCAGCGCGTCGTCGTACTCCCAGTACGGAGCCCAGGCAACGACATCGACGATGCCCGCAGCTCGGGCAGGGCCGACTTCGGCGGTGACAGCTGTCAGGGCGGCGGCCGATGCGACCGACGCAACGGTTGCGAATGTGCACAGCAGCGCCGCCCGACGCAAGCTTCGTGGCGCGCCGGGGCGCCTACCGAGATTTGCCATTTGATCAACCTAGACCGTCGGACTCAGCGAGTGTCCGCGCCCACTTCGCCACCCGGGGCCAGCCGCGGTCAGCGACCTTGCAGGGCTTCGATCAGCTTCGGGAGCACCTTGTGGACATCGCCGACGATGCCGAGATCGGCAATCCCGAAGATCGGGGCTTCCTTGTCCTTATTGATCGCGATGATGTTCTTCGCGCCCTTCATCCCAACCATGTGCTGCGTCGCTCCGGAAATTCCGGCCGCAATGTAGACCGTCGGCTTGACGACCTTGCCGGTCTGGCCGACCTGGTAGCTGTAGGGCACCCAGCCGGCATCGACGATCGCACGGGATGCGCCGGGCGCACCTTTGAGAAGTTTCGCGAGTTGTTCGACCATTTCATACTTGGCGGCCTCGCCGAGTCCACGGCCGCCGGAAACGACGATCCCGGCCTCGTCGAGCTTGGGCCCGCTGCTCTCCTCGACGTGGACGGCAGTCACCTTGGCGGCACCAGTCGCGCCGAGATCGCCGACGGGTGCCGCGGTAACTGCTGCAGCGGGGCCACCGGCCGATTCAGCGGTGAAACTCTTCGGGCGGAAAGCTGCCAGGAATGGCCCGGTTCCGGTGAACGTGGTCGTGACCAGTGTGTTGCCCCCGAAGATCGGGGTGGTGACACTGACGGTGCCCCCAACGACTTCGATTTCGACGTTGTTGGTCAGCACGGTCTTGTCCAACTTGACGGACAAACGGCTGACGACATCGCGAGCTTCGGCGGACTGCGGGAACAGGATCATGTCGGGCGAATCACCGCCATCGATGACGGCTTTCATCGCCGAGGCGACCGCGACACCGGGCAGCGAGCCACCGAGATCGCCGGTCTCATAGACCTTCGTGGCGCCGTACTCGCCGAGAGCCGCGGCCACGCCGGAGGCATCGCCGACGACGAACGCCGTGACATCGCCGAGGGTGCGCGCCTTGGTGAGGAGTTCGAGGGTGCCCGACGTCGCTGCGCCATTGGCCACTTGTGCAAAAACCCAGATGTTGCTCATGATGCGCTTCCTCAGATCACTTTCAGGTTTTCGAGATAGGCCACGATCTGGGCAAAGCCCTCGCCGTCGTCTTCGACAATGGTGCCGGCGGCGCGTGCCTCGGCCTGGGAGATGTTCGAAATCGTCTGACCGGCTCCGGCCCACCCGACGGAGGTAATCCCGAGGTCTGCGGCAGTGACGGTGTCGACGGGCTTGGACTTGGCAGCCATGATGCCCTTGAAGCTGGGATAGCGGGGCTCGACCACGCCTGCGGTGACGCTGACCAAGGCCGGCAGCGGGCAGGTGACTTCGTCGTATCCGTCCTCGGTCTGGCGCTGGGCGTCGAGGCGTCCATCGGTGATGGTCAACGACTTGGCGAAGGTGACCGAAGGCAGGCCGAGGACTTCGGCGATTTGCTCGGGGACAGTACCCGTGTAGCCGTCGCTCGATTCCGTCGCGGCGATGATCAGATCGAATCCACCGGCACGTTGGATCGCTGCGGCCAGGACCTTCGCCGTCGTCAGCGCATCGGATCCTTGCAGCGAGGGATCGCTGATCAAAATACCCTTCGCCGCACCCATCGCCAGCGCCGTGCGCAGGCCGGAGACCTCGCCGTTCGGGGCCATCGACACCAGGCTCACCTCTCCCCCGCCGGCTTTGTCGACCAGCTGCAGCGCCATCTCGACGCCGTAGCTATCGCTCTCGTCGAGGATGAGCTTGCCATCGCGCTTGAGAGTGTTGGTGGAAGGATCCAGCGCACCCGGTGCGGCCGGGTCCGGGATCTGCTTGACGCAGACGATGACGTTCATAACACCCATTGTTACCGATCGGTTAACTCCGTTCCCAACCGTCATGAGAAAAGGGCGAGGGTGTGACGGATGCCCTCACCGTCGTCCGACTGCCGGCTTCACCGCCGCACTCGCCAGAACTGCACGGCGGACCCGACAGCGACCCGACAGCGACCCGGCGCTGGTCACGGCTGCTACCGTCATGCACTTGCGAATCCGTCTCGTCGTCAACGCCTTCGCGTCGTCCGTCACGGCGCGTAACACGGTGATCGTGCAACAGGTGTTGTCACGGGGCAACGAAGTCGAAGTGGTCGAGACGAATCGCCGCGGCCATGCCACGCGGTTCTCCCAGGACGCAGCCCGCCAGGGCGTCGACGTCGTCATCGGGTTCGGCGGTGACGGCACGCTCAACGAAGTTGCGACCGGCGTGGCCGGCACCGGTACCGCGCTCGGCGTGTTGCCAGGAGGAAGTACCAACGTCTTCGCGCGCACTCTCGGGATGCCGAACGATCCGGTGCTGGCCGTGAAGCAACTGGCAGCCGGCATCAACGGTGGGCACATCGAACCGATCGGCCTCGGCCAGGTCAACGGGCGTTACTTCTGCTTCCACACCGGCGTTGGTTACGACGCCGCAGTGGTCAAAGAGGTCGAGAAACACGGCTCGCTCAAGCGTTGGGCCGGCCACCCGTTGTTCATCTACGCAGGCATGCGCACGATGACTGCCTATGACCGCCATCACCCACACTTCGAAGTCACGTTCGACAACGGTGATCGGGTGACGGAGGGCTACTTCACGATCGTTCTCAATTCGAATCCCTACACGTATTTGGGGAACCGCCCGCTCGATCTGTCTCCTGCTGCCAACCTCGAGAGCGGACTGGTCGTCATCACGTTCAAGACCCTGAAGGTGATGGCGGTGCTGAAGTCGCTCGGTGGGGCATTGCGGGGAGGTGGCGTCAAGGCGTCCTCAACACTCGACGTCCGTGAGGACGTGACTTCGTTCACGATTACTCATCACGAGCCATTCCCGTACCAACTCGACGGTGACTACCTCGGCGAGGTCGATCGGCTCGACTTCAGCCACGTCCCGAATGCGATCCGACTGGTTCGCCCGACTGTCGAAGACCCGCGAGCACATCACCCATCGGGCTGATCGCGAGTCAGTTCGCTGCGTCGATCACGTCGCGAGCAACATCCGGCACGTTGGTGCAGATGCCGTCGATGCCCCACGAGATCAACTCGCGCATCCGATCCGGGTCGTCGCAGGTCCAGGTGTTCACCACCAAGCCCGCTGCGTGAGAGCGTTCGATGATGTCGGCGGTCAGCAGCCGGACCCAGGGATGCAGCGCGACGTGGCCACGACCGACGAGCACCTCGGCGAAGTCATCGGGAACGACAGACGTCAACCATGCAGTTCGAACCATGGGCGCGACGTGACGGCACCTGTCGACCGTCTCCATCCGAAACGACGAGATCAGCCAACGATCCGGCTCACCGCGGCGATCGAGCAGAGCCATCGTCTCGTCCGCCAGCCGATCAGTCGGGTCGAAGCCCGGTTCCGAGGGGTCGTTCTTGACCTCGAGGTTGACCCACATCCCTTCGCAGGCGTCGAGGGCAGCGGCGAGCGTCGGGACATGTTCGGGGAGATCCGCTGCATGGGTGTCCGCGATCAGCCTTCCGTCGCCGAGACGTGCATCGTGGTGCACGACCAGGACTTCGTCACCCGTCCTGCGGACGTCGAGCTCGATACCGTCGGCGCGCATCGTGCGAGCCCGACGGAAGGCTTCGACCGTGTTCTCACGTTCGGCCTTGGATGCCCCGCGGTGAGCCAGGATCTGTACGTTGCGTGCGTTCATCCCACTCCTGTCCTCGTCGACAACTCGTGCGCTATCTGTTTTCGTGATGGGTCACATCAATTGTTCGCCATTTGGACACATTCCTGAAACCAGACCCTTGTCAAGTCGGCTCAGTCAACGTACCGTACGGGCGTCGACATCACAGTCCAGCGCGTTCAGCACCTGCGCGTCGACTCGCCCCCCACATTCCTCTTTCCCACAGGAGTCAGAACGTGTCGATTCTTGCGTCAAGCCTCACGCTTGCTCACGCTGATTACACATGGCGTCATGAGTCCCTGTGCCGTGACACCGACCCGGATCTCTTCTTTCCGGTCGGAACCACCGGTCACGCACTGGCACAAATCGATCGGGCAAAGCGGGCACTTGACCGGTTCGTACCGACGTTTGAAGCCGCTTTTGCAGCCGGACTGCGCGCGAAACTGGGGCTTGCGGACGATCCGCAGACAGCCGAATTTGTCCAGACGACACTGGCGGTGATGGCAAGTGAACGTCTTGACTTCACCCTATTTTTCCGCCGTTTGACACAAGTCGCGGGCGGTCAGGATGGGGAGGTTCTGTTTTCTTTGGCGCCGCAATCGGATGGGTTGAAGCAATGGCTGGCCAATTGGCGGAAACTGGCTATCCTTGACGGACCAGCGCTGTCCAAGATGCGCGCTGCGAACCCGATCATTATCGCGCGCAACCATCAGGTTGAGAAAGCGCTTCAAGCGGCGGGAGCGGGAAATATGGCCCCCTTCGAACGGCTGGTGGA
>JANOEM010000749.1:0-1995 GCA_031413195.1 Actinomycetes bacterium | reverse complement strand
CCGGCCTGGATCTGGCTGAAGATGTCTTCGAGCTTGACACCGCGCTGGACGCGGGCATCGCCGCGCTGGTTGATCAACGTCGCCCGCTGGCCGCGAGCTTCGCCGACGAGACGAGCAGTCTTTTCGCTACCGGCTGCACGGAACTCGTCGCCGGCATTCGGCACCGACGACAACCCGAGCACCTGGACCGGGGTTGACGGACCGGCCTGCTTGACCTGCTCGCCCTTGTCGTTGATCAGCGCACGGACCTTGCCCCATGCTGCTCCGGCAACGATCGGATCGCCGACCTTGAGCGTTCCCTTGTCGACCAGGATCGTGGCGACGGGGCCGCGGCCGGTATCGAGCTTGGCTTCGATCACGATTCCCTTTGCGCGCCCGGTGGGGTTGGCGGTCAGTTCTTCCAGCTCGGCAACGGTGTGTAGCTGCTCGAGCAGATCATCGATGCCGAGGTTCTGGCTCGCAGACATCTCGACGACGATCGTGTCGCCGCCCCACGATTCGGGGACCAACTCGTGTTCCGCGAGCTGCGAAAGCACCCGTTGCGGATCAGCGTTGTCCTTGTCGATCTTGTTCAACGCCACCACGATCGGCACATCGGCAGCCTTGGCGTGGTTGATCGCTTCGATCGTCTGCGGCATGACACCGTCGTCGGCAGCAACCATCAGGACCACGATGTCGGTGACCTGTGCTCCGCGAGCACGCATCTTCGAGAACGCTGCGTGACCCGGCGTGTCGATGAACGTCACTTCGTGACCGAGTTCGGTGATCACCTTGTACGCACCGATGTGCTGGGTGATGCCACCGGCCTCGCCAGACACCACGTTCGCGTTACGGATCTTGTCGAGCAGGGTTGTCTTGCCGTGGTCGACGTGGCCCATCACGGTGATCACCGGGGCGCGAGGAGCCTGAAGACGGCAAGCGCTCAAGTGCGTAATAGTCTTTAGTTGGGACGAGCAGAGCCAGAGGTGGAGCCGGGGACGGGGCAGCGGGAATAGGCAATAGCGAGGACCGTTCAGACCCGTTCACTCGCGGAGTTCTTGCCAAACGCAGCGGCGGCGCGGCGGCACAAGAATTGTGGGTAGTGTCTATGCTTGACGCGCCCACGAAACGCGTCGGACTATCGCACTCGCTTTCGGGAAGCTGCTCTCAACCCAGTTGGTCGAAATAACTCCCGCAACAAAACGAAAGAACGATGAAACGCGCACAACTGATATCACTTTTCACTCTGGCCGCCTTCTTGGTCGCCGGTACAACCACTGGCTGCAAGAGCCCCGATAAGGGAATCACACCGATTGCTGGCAAATCCAAGCCGGTTGGAGGGGTTGGGCCGGGCTCGGCCCTCGGAGGCGGTGCCACAACCACGGGGGAGCCGACCGCCACCGCTCTCAAAAGCGACGGCACCGCGAACACTACAAGCCGAGATTCGTTCGAGGGCATGGAACAGGACCGTGCCCAGTTCGCGAGCGACACGGTTTACTTCGCCTTTGACAGTTCGACCGTGAAAGCGAGTGAACAGAAAAGTATCAAGAACGTGGCCGATTACCTCAAGAGCAACCGCGCCAACAAATTACTTATCGAAGGCCATTGCGACGACCGGGGCACCGAGGAGTACAATCGCTCCCTCGGCGAGCGCCGCGCGCTCTCGCTCCGCGAGTATCTTATCCGCCTTGGTATCGATGCCGATCGCATCCGGACCCTCAGCCTGGGCAAGGACAAGCCGGCCGTTCCGGGCAACGACGAAGCCGCATGGTCGAAGAACCGCCGCGGTGAATTCGTGCTGCTCAAGCCCCCAGTCTGATTTCCCGACTTCCAAACGCGCAGGTAGGCGATGAACTGCCCTGCTTACTTTGAGTGGCCGCGAGTCATCCGGAGTGTCAGTCATGAACTGTAAGGAACGACTTGGCTGAGGGAAATGCCGCTTTCATCCCCGTGGGGTGATTCAAGTTGTGCTGCCCGCCTTGAGTTTCCTCGCCAGGCGGTCGAGCCGTTCGGCGA
>JANOEM010000748.1:0-6462 GCA_031413195.1 Actinomycetes bacterium | reverse complement strand
GTACGTGAGGATCGAGGTCAGGAGTTCCTTGTCGGCCAACACCGCCGCGAGGTCTGCCTCGGGGAGCGCAGCAAACGCGTCGTTCACTGGGGCGAAGATGGTAAACGGGCCGTCGCTGTTCAACGTGTCGACCAGGCCGGCCTCCGTCACAGCGGTTACGAGCGTCGACAGCAACGGGTTGTTGCTGGCGGCGGTGGCAGCGGTGTCGTCGGTCATCCCGGCGAAGGATCCCTCACCGTCGGTCGGAACGGAGCTGCATGCGGGGCCGAATGGGGCGTCGGCTGCACCGGGCGCAGCGTCGGTCGTGACCGCTGCGTCGGTCGAGGCCGGCGAAGCACTCGCGGCAGGTGCCGCAGTCGTCGCGGCATCTTCGGAATCGCTGCCGCAGGCTGCGGTGACGAGTGACAGCGAGACGCATGCTGCCAACAACTTGATGGTTCGGGCGCGGTTCTTCATGTTGGTGTTCTCCTTGAATGGGATGGATCTTGGGGGGTTTGTGTTCACGCTGCAGTGCAACGGGATTCATGGCATCGGCGAGTGGGCCGGGGGGCGGCTCACTCGACGAAGACCACGATCTGGTGATGCCCGGAGGCACCGTTCGGGAGCGGCTCGGTTCGTTCATCGGTTTGGATCGATCCGTTTCCGTCAGTTGCCCGACACCGGATCGACGTGCGTCCAGTTGATGTCGGCGTCCACCGGAACGCCCATTGACGCCACGTGTCGTTGTTGAGCGCGTCGCCCAACTCGGTGGGCATCCAGGGGCCGTCTTCGATCTGCACCTCGACGTTGCTGATGCCGATGGTCTGCGCCCACGCAACACCGCCGATCGCCGCAGTGCCGTCGGCATTACGGGTCAGCGTGCCGAGCCCGTCAACGGAGTCGATGCGACTCATCAACTTGATGGGCGCGCGGTCGGCATACCCACGTGGCACCCAATAGCTCTCGAAGGCCTCGAACGTCGTCAGTTCGATCTCGGTCAGCCACTTCGTGGCGGAGATGTATCCATACAGGCCCGGCACGATCAGGCGGACCGGGAAGCCGTGTTCGAGCGGAAGGGGTTCACCGTTCATTCCGAATGCAACGAGCGCGTTGCGTCCGTCGGTGGCGGCTTCGAGCGGGAATCCACAGGTGTACCCGTCGATCGATCGACCGACGACTTGGTCGGCGCCGGCTTGCACGCCGGCTTCGGCGAGGAGCTCGTCGAGCCGCACACCGAGCCATCTGGCATTGCCGATCAACTCGCCGCCGATCGTGTTCGACACACACGTCAACGTGATGTCGTACTCGACCACCTTTCGCGTGATCAGGTCGTCGAAGCTCAGCCGCAGTTCGTTGTCGACCATTCCCGTTATCCGCAATTCGTAGTCGTCGGTCGGCACCTGGGGAACGGTGAGCGCTGTGTCGATGCGATAGAAATCGGCATTCGAGGTGATGAACGGGGCGACCCCGTCGATGCCGACGGTCAAGCCCTTCGGGATCACCCCCAACGGCTCGGATGCAGCCGGGAGAACGACCTTCGCGCGTGACTCGGCCGCGCTGAATCGACTCTTGATCGCCCGGCCAAGGGCACCGGCGCCCGCACCGGCAAAAGCCAGCACGGCGAGCAACCCGCCGCTTCTGATCAGCACCTGCCGACGTGTGGCCCCACCGATGACCGGCGACTCGACGGTCATCGACTCGTCGGTCATCGACTCGTCGGTACCTGCATCGACATCTGTCATCGAAACCGTGAGGATCGGGCGGGCAACTCGATGCACTGACCACAAAGCGACGGCGCCGACGACGGAACCGATGATCGAAGGGATCGCATCGGTGAAGGAGCCGCCGACTCGCCGGGTGAGTGCTGCGTACGCGCCGATCAAGCCGAACAAGGCGATCCCCACGACGCCCACAACGATGCGAGTGCGGAAGGCAATCGCACCGATGACTGCGGCGTAGATCAACAAAAACACCCCGATTCCGGCCAGTAATGCCGGCTTGTCGTTCTTGCCGAAGGTCTCGATCGCGAACTCTTTCAGGAACACCGGGACGTGGTCGATCACGCGATCACCAACGTCGAGCACCGGCGACTTCCAGTTCCGGTTCAGCCCGGTGACGAGCTCGGCCGTGCCGAGTGCCAAGACTGCCGCAACGAGACCTGCGACAGCCCCGGTTGCGGCAGCGGCTCGCTTCGAGATCGTTTCGATTGGCATGACGGTGGTTCGTCCGCCATCGCCGATTGGATCAATCCACCAGGAGCTTCCGGCCGAACCCGATCGCTACGCCGTCACGAGCGCGTTCCAGGTTGCATCGGAGTATGACTCCTCGGGCAGGACCCACGCGCCGAGGAGTGCAGTTGCCACGGGCGATGCCAACGGGTTTGCGGTGAACATTTCGCGGAGTCGGCGACGCTTGCGTCTCGCGTCGGGACCGAAGCCGTTGAGCAGGTAGCTGCCTGTGCTCGCGAACCGCAGTCGCCGCATTCGCTCCTGTCGCTCGAGCCGGTATGGCTCAAACGTTTCGGCCGTCCAGTTGGGGTCAGCAGCCATCAGATCAGTGATCATGTGGACGTCTCGAAAGCAGACGGACATTCCCTGTCCGATGATCGGGTCGCTCCAGCCGGCGGCGTCGCCGACGAGCACCACACCACCGGCGGCGACTTGATCGGTCCATGTGTCGGTCATCGGATAGGCAGCGAGGGGGCCGGCAGGGGTTCCATCGGCGATCACACCACGCACGGGAAGCGCTGACACTCGGAACGACTCCAGGAATCTGCGTTCGCGGCCAGACCCCGAGAACCGGTGCGGGTCGCTCGCGTCCCAGGCGCCGTAGACCCGGACGCGGCCGTCGGCTTGGGGGAAGATCAAGAAGTTGAAGTCTCCCTGGACCCCGACAGTCTGGCGATGCGACGGCCAGTCACGAACGTCATCGACGAGCATCCCCGCCATGACGACTTGTGCAGGGGTCGAGTTCAGTTCGATGCTCAGGGCCTTGCGGAGAGCGGATTCCCGACCATCGGAAGCGACAATGAGTCGGCAGTTGGCATGGCACGTTTCGCCATCGAACTCATAGGTGACCGAGGGCGCATCACCCGGCACAACATGGACCGCGCCAATCCCTCGGCAAACCGTTGCACCTTCCTTTTCGGCGTTGGCGAGCATTGCTTCTTGGAGCTGGGGATGACCGATCGCCAGGCAACCGCCGCCAGGAATCACCGCAGCAATGTCCAAAGCGGACTGCTCAGCTTCGTCGGGCGAGACGGTCTCGTCATAGGCAACGTTGTGCGTGATGAGGTTGACGAATGGCACCTCGTCTGCGACGGCGCGCAGGCCGAGCGCCTCGAGCTCGAGGATTCCCCACGGCGCCAGCCACTCGCCACGCACCCTGTCCCGGAACGCGGTCTCGCGCTCCAGCACGAGGACTGCAAGCCCAGAACGCGCCAGCACCGACGCCGTGGCGGAGCCTGCGAGGCCCCCACCGACAACGATCACATCAAACGTCTCGTCCTGCATCACACGCCCCCAGTGGTCCAACTCAGTATGGCATTGCAGCCCGACCCGGCTTTGCAACCACCGGATGCGCAGGTCCCCTACGGAGCAAAGACGTAGGCGGAACCGCTGTTGTTGCCCGGATTGTCGTCCAGGTATGCACCGATCACAACGGTGCCAGAAACGGCGACGGCGCTCCCGAAACGATCGCCAGGGGCACCGTCGGAGGCAACGAGTTTGGTCAACTCGGTCCACACCGTTCCGCCACGGGTGAAGATGTAGACCGAACCGGCTTCGACCGTCGGCCCTCCCTCGACGTATGCACCGACGGCGATCGTTGATCCGCTCACGCTCACGGAGTACCCGAATTCATCGCCTGCCGCGGCGTCGGCCGATGTGAGCTTGGTGAGTTGACTCCACGTCGATGCAGTCCGGGTGAACACGTATGCCGATCCGCTGTTCGCACCCGCGTCGTCGTCGCGATGGCTCCCGACAACGGCGGTGTCACCGGACACTCCGACCGCCAAGCCGAAGTCATCGGCGATCTCCCCGTCGGACGGCACCAGCTTGGCCTGCTGAGTCCAGACGGTTGCACTCCGAGTGAACACATACGCCGATCCACTTCCGTCACCGGCATCGTCGTCGTAGTGACTCCCGACGACGGCGGTGTCTCCATCGATTCCGACGGACAAACCGAAGTCGTCACCAATCGCCGCATCAGCTGCAACAAGCTTGGATTCCTGTGTCCATGTCGTGCCGCTGCGTGTGAAGACGTATGCAGATCCGCTGCCATCGCCGGCGTCGTCATCGCGAGGTGCTCCGACCACGATGGTGTCGCCTCGAATGGCCAACGAGTAGCCGAACTCGTCGTTCGGCGCTGCGTCGGCAGCGACCAGCTTGGCCTGCTGCGTCCAAGTCATTCCGACCCGCGTGAACACGTATGCTGCGCCACGGTTGCCGTTGTTGCGGTTCGAGCCGACGACGAGGGTGTCGCCATCGATGCTCACGGACCATCCGAAGTAGTTCACCAGTGCCGCATCGGACGCGACGAGGGTGGCTTGCAGTCCCCACGTCATCCCGTTGCCGACGTAGACGTAGGCTGCGCCGGCGAACTGGGTAGCGATGCTCGAGAACGGGGCGCCGACGACCAGCGTCGAGCCGCTCACGCCGACGGATTGACCGAACCGATCATTGGCGGCGCTCACGCTGGTCAACTTGGCTTGTTCCACCGGGATGAAATTGCACTTACCACTGCCACCGGCGGTGTTGATCGCCGCGACTTCGCTTGCATCGAGCGCACGGGCCCACACGGTTGGTTCGTCGAGTTCGCCGACCAGCGAGAAGGGGGATCCAAGGCCGGACTTTCCGCCGACGCGCAACGGTGTGCTTGCCGCAGCGTTCAAGATGCCGCCTTGGGCCGCCCGCGAGGTCACAACCAACCCGTCGACATAGACGACGGTCTGCGCGCTGTCCCATGTCGCGGCGACGTGGTGAAAGCTGCCGTCGAAGATCTCGGGGACGAACGCTCGGAGCTCGTCCGGCCGGCGCGCTGTCGTCTCATCGGTCTGCCACGACAGGAAGCCCCCTGGCTCGGCCAGCAGCCCGAACGATCGGGCCGAGTCGTCACTGCTCGGGAACGCCCACCGTGTCACAACCGCTTGGGTGACTCCGATGTCGTCGAGCCGCAGCCACGCTTCGACGGTCACGGCTGTGCCTACCGTTGGAAACCCTTCGACAACGGCTGAGCTGTCAGGGTCGAACACCAGTCCACGTCCCACGACGGCATCACCGAAGCCGGCCGACCCAACCAGACTCGAGCCCACTTGCGCGCTCAGATCATCCTCTCCTCGCCACCACCCGAGAATTCCGGTGGTGTCGACGACGCAGCCCGGCGTGACATCAGCCGACGGTGAGGGCTCGTCGGGAGAGGGCTGTGCGGGAGACAACGAGATCCCAACCAGCGCCAGGACCAGCAATGCTGCTGCGAGCAGGCGACAATACCCGCGACTCGATCTACCTCTCTTGGATGTGATCTCGTACATCCCACACCGGTCTGTTCTGTCGCGCCGGGGTGAAACGACCGCGAGCGCCTCACGGAATCATGAGATCGACCGCCTGATTCGACAAGCCAATTTCGGCGGAACGGCGCGTGAACAACGAGTAAGCGGGTCACGGATACCAGTGCGCCGACGCCCGACCAGCGAGTGTAGAAGCGATGCTACGGTGGTGCTGTTCGGTTGTGTTGACCGACCGGCGCGTGCGCATGGAGGAGTGATTGATCATGGAGTACAGGTTCAGCACCGGAACACCCATCACCGAGGAGCAGGCCCTCGCAGAGGCGGCGAAGATGGGCTTCCACAGCCTCGCGTTCGACCTCGTGGTGACTGAGGACGAGCCGTTGCACTGGCACGAGTTCAGTTCGGTCGCGTGGGTCATCGAAGGGTCGGGTGCCTTCAGCGACGGCAAGGGGAACGTCACGCAAATCGCGCCCGGTTGCCGCCTCGACGCCCCCTCAGGGTGGCTCCACAGCAACCTGGCTGGGCCGCCGGTCCGGATCGTGCTCGCGACAGATATGCCCTACAGCGAATGGACGATGCCGATCGACAAGGAGCCCTCCCTCCTTCCCTCTGGGTGATCCGTCGGCGTCACCTCGCGGAACAATTGTCAGCGCCCCGTTACGGCATCCTCGACCGGACCGTACAGCATTCCCGCAAGTTCATAGCCGCTGCCCAGGTCAGCCTCGATCACCAGATACGCGCCGAATCCACGATCGAGGTCGAGCCACGGCATTGATCCGTACGCTCCCTCATCAGTGATTCGTCCGCTCGCGCGATCGACCCACCAACCCATGCCGTACCCGGTATCCGGTCTGGCCAAACCGTCATAGGTGTCGCCGATCCGATCAGCGTGCATCTCGTCGAGTGCTGCCTGCGAGAGGACCTGAGTGTCGCCGCACATCCCGCCTCGCAAGTGCATGAGGAGGAGCTTGGCGTAG
>JANOEM010000747.1:0-5200 GCA_031413195.1 Actinomycetes bacterium | reverse complement strand
ATGCCGTCGGAAGGCCCATTGACACTGCACATCCGTCAAGAGTTGGTCGGGGAAGGTCGAATCAAGACCCAGCCCGGCAAGTTCTCTCTCTCCGGCGAGGGACTCAAC
This sequence comes from Actinomycetes bacterium, assembly GCA_031413195.1. Taxonomy (GTDB): domain Bacteria; phylum Actinomycetota; class Acidimicrobiia; order Acidimicrobiales; family Ilumatobacteraceae; genus WLMZ01. The sequence continues at coordinate 5,092 of JANOEM010000747.1, read as the reverse complement.
GTCGGCCGCGACGGCGGCGAACCGGTCACCGATGACTTCCCTGGGGAGTCCCCGTGGGCGTTCACTGGCGGCACGATCAAACGCGTCTTCGTCGATGTCAGCGGCGACCCGTTCGTCGACCTCGCCAAGGAAGCGGCGGCAATGTTCCTCCGCGACTAGACGGAGCATCAGTCAACCAATGCTTCGGGGTGCGCCAGCATGAGCGAACTAATCGTCGAGGTCAGCTTCAAGGGCGAGGCGAGCGCGCATCTCCGGGAGGCATTCGACTGTCTCGCCATAACTGCCGACCGAGGCGTGTCTCATCTACATATCACCGATGACCCGGCCGTGCTGCACGGCACCCTGGAACAGATCCGAGCCTTGGGTTTAGAGCTGATCAGGGTTCGCGGATTCGACAAAGAGCACTCTCCCGCTCGTGACGCGCCGATGTCCGAACAACCTGAACGATTGGACGCACACCCGAGTCCACTTTGAGCCCAAACAAACAAGAAGGAACCAAGATGACTGCATACGACTATCCATTGCTCGGCATGTTCTGGACGATGATGATCTTCTTCCTCTGGTTCGCCTGGATCATGCTGCTGTTCAGGACGATCGGCGACATCTTCCGCAATCGCGACATGGGCGGCGCCGGAAAGGCATTCTGGCTGATCTTCGTGATCGTCGTCCCATGGCTCGGTGTGCTGATCTATCTGCTCGCCAACGGTGCCGACATGACACGTCGCGACATCGAGCAGCAGCAGGCTCAGAACGACGCATTTGCTTCATACGTCCGCGACACAGCGAGCTCAGGCGGCAACGCCGACGAGTTGGCCAAGCTTGCAGACCTGCGTGATCGTGGCGTGATCACCGACGCAGAGTTCGCTGCTCAGAAGACCAAGCTGTTGGCCTGACGTCGTGACCAACCTCGTGTACGAAGTGTCATTCAAGGGCACGGCCAGCGAAACGTTGCGCGCCGGCTTCGATGACTGCGACGTAAAATCAGGCCACGGGCTGACAGTCGTACGCTGCACGCCCAGCCTCCTCACAGCCGTACTCGAACGGCTCGAGTCATTCGGACTCGAGCTGCTCGAGGTGCGCCTGGTGGCGGAACCCACTTCCGACGCACTCAGGTGACCTGCTCTTTGAGCCTTGGGCCCGCCCGTTCGTGCAGTGGAGCCAGGGTGCCAGAATCAAAGGTCGCGAGCATGGCTCCACATGCCGCGGCGCCGACGCTGCGATGTGCTGTCGGCGTACTCGAGCGACAGTCGTTCACCGCGAGAGCGGCACCAGGCCACGTATCGGTCGGTCAGCGGTGGTGCTGAGACCCCGTGAGCCAGCACGCTCAAGAGCACCGTGATCGTCGTGACGTCGATGATCCGCTGATACCCGTGCAGCTCGGAATCCAATACGACCGTAAGACCGAAGACGATGCTGGCAAGACCGCGCGGGCCGAACCAGCCGGCGAACGCCTTGGTCTGCCATGCCGCGCCTGCGCCGATGAGGGCGAGGGCGACCGGAACCATCCGCGCCACGGTGAGGCTGAGCACGGCGTACGCGACGGTAGTCGCGTCCAGGTGGTCGAAGGCGGGGCCGGCAAGGACCGCCGCAAACATGAAGAACGTGCCGGCGCTGAGGACTCCGCCGAGCTCCTCGGTCAGCTCGATCACCGTGTCGCGGGCCGGTCCGAGCAAACGCCCGAAGACGAGTCCGGCGACGAAGCACGCGATGAACCCGCTCCCGCCGAGTTCGTCGGTGACGGTGTACGCGATGATTGCAGCGGCCAGCGGCACAACCTGCGCCCACTGCCGACTTATCGACTGGCGCTTGACGGCGGCGCGCCAGCCGAGCACCACGATGACGGCGACGGCGACACCAACCGATGCGGCGATGCCTAGCTCCTTGACGAGATCTGTGAGGGTCGATGATTCGCTGTCGAGTGCCTCGTCGATCGAAGCGATCGCGATTGCACCGAACAGCAGCGGCACGCAAACTCCGTCGTTGAGCCCACTTTCGACATTGAGGCCCTGCCGGAGGGAGGACGGGAGCCGTTCGTCGGCGACGACTGTCTGACCGAGCGCGGCGTCGGTCGGAGCGAGCAAAATCGCCAAGACCGCTGCCTCCCAGATCGACAGGTCGGCGAACAACATGGCAGCCACAAGCGAGCCGACGACGATCGTCAAAGGGAGCCCGACGGTCAAGAGCCGCACCGGAATCGCGGCCTCGCGCCGCAGGGCACGCGTCTCGATTCCTGAGGCGTCAGCGAAGAGAACCAGCGCGAGCGTCGCCTCGGCCAGCCACCGAATGCCGCCCAACGACAGGCCAGGACCGAACACGTCGAACCCACCGTTGCCGAGCACTAAACCGACGCCGACGAAGACCATCGCCGGTGTGACCATCGTGCCCGCGACACGGCGCGACACCAATGAAAAGCCAATCAGAACTATTCCTACGGCAGCGAGACTCCATCCCTCCATCGTGTTGACTCCTCTCTCTTGTGGTTTCACCGACCGGCAGTGTCGAATCGGAGTCGGTGCAGGGTCAGTTCCTGATCGAAGGTGGGATCAGCGGCGACGGGGCGATCCGTGCGGGAACCATGATGCCGGACGGAATCCGTCGCGCCCGTTGCAACAGGATGGCACTCAAAGCCAGCAGCCAGACCGGGAAGATCAACGCCAACCATGCCTTCAGCGATGCGCTCAGCAGGAGAAACGCTGCGACGACGTAGCCGCTCCTGGCGAACCAGGCTGGCACCACCCGGGATGTTCTGCTGATCGTCGAGGTCGTCAGAACGAACATCGCAGCCATGCGGAGGGCAAACACGAGCAGCAGCGTGTTGCCGAACAGGGGAAACTGTCGGGCCACCGTCGGATCGATGTCTCCGTTGGAGAACTCGACACTCGCCGCCAACACCGAGGTCGAGGCGGCGCCCGCGAACAGCAGCGCGATATACAGGATGCCGGCGACGAACTGGATGTTCGACAACAACACGTTGACCCGGCGAGCGGTGCCTTCCACCCAGATCCGAAGCGCGGCAATAAACCAAATGAACGCGATACCAGCGAACGGCATGAGGTAGAGACCGACGAGAAGCACGCGTCGGCTTTCCGCACTGCTTCCGCACTGCTGTAGAAGGCGTTGATCTCATCTATCGGGGCGGTTGCGCTCGGTCGGCTCAACAACAGCCATTACGAAAGCAGAAAGAGTACGGCATGAAGCGCTCCGACCGCCGCAGTGAGCATGGCAGCGTTGCGAAGTGACCGGACATGCTCCGACGGACTCGGGATCGAGTCGTCGTTTGGCGAGTCCGGGGTTGGACCCGAGTCGGCGTCCGGTACGGGGCGAGCGGAGCGCCTCATCGCGTGGCGAATACCGACGCCGTTCTTGTACGGGTAGGACAAGGAGGCCCCAAGCTGCGGTTCGACACTTCGTTGCCCTCCTCGTGACTCGTTCCGGGGTCAGGTCGCCAGAGGCCTCCGGACCCAATGATGGGGTGTCGCCTTGCCCCCGATCCGGCTGGCATGGCGCGCTGAATTGATTGCATGAACAATGGGCGCGAGAGGACCCGGCCGTCATCACCCACGAAGGGGTGATCGACAATCCGCAAAATGTGACTCCGGCCTCGCTTCCCCAACCCATTTCGGCTACCGACAACAACTCACGTATGCCTCATGCGCCGCCCCGCAAGTGATGCGTGCAGGCCGATGTAACGTTGCCCGACACCTTGGGGACGAACAGCGACAACCAGCACACTTTCGACACTGCTACTGCTTGCGGTCACCGCTGCGCTGTCGCCGTTCAGCCTCATTGCTTTCAGCCTGGTGCTTGCGACTGATCGCGGGCCACGGAATGGGATTGCGTTCATATGTGGCTGGGTCACGACGGTGTCGCTGATCGGTGTGGTGATGGCGTTGATCGGGGCGAATGTCGCGCGTCGACCGGGGCGCGGTGGTCGGCGCCCGGGGTCTGGTCCGCGGATTGCATGCCGAACTGCGAAGGGCCTTGTCGGCTCTGTTGCTGGCGCCGAGTCGGCTCAACCGTGGTCCGGCATGAACAGCGCTGCGACAGTTACGGCGGCGTCATGGTGCATGATCGGCAACACATGCGAGTACGTCTGCAATGTGATTGCGATGTTCGAGTGCCCGAGACGTTCCTGAACGACGCGCGGGTGAACGCCCATCTGTAGGGCGAGCGTCGCCCATGTGTGCCGCAGACCGTGCAACGGGATCGACGGCAGATGGTGGCGGATCGCCGCCCGTCTGAAGGCTTGATAGACGCGCTCAGGATGAAGAGGCGCCCCATCAGGCCCACAAAAGACCAGTTGGTCCTCAACTTGGCCAACGCCGGTCGCTGGCCGTGACGCCATCGCGCGCCGATACTTGCGAAGAACGGCGACCGTCGCCGGGTCGAGCGCGATCGGGCGTCGACCGGCCTGGGTCTTTGGTTGACCGAAGTGGATGTTCCAGCCGATCGCGATCACCGTCTGGTTGATCTGCGCGCGTCCCGTGTCCAAGTCGACATCGGACCAGCGCAACCCGAGTGCCTCACCGCGGCGGAGTCCGGTCGTTGCTATGAGAACCCACAGTGGTGACAACTCGTCTTCGCTCGTTGCCTTCAAGAACGTGCGCAACGTGTCCGCGGTCCACGCTTTGATCGGTCGATGCGTCGCCGACCGCTTCGGTGGATCGGCCATCTCGGCTGGGCTCTTGGGGATTCTCCCCCACCTCACCGCATCGCGCAACATTCGATGCACCGTCATCGCCACGTTCTCCACGCTCTTCGCGGACAACCCCGATGCCAAGCCGCCTGGGCTGGCCGGCTTGCGCCCCGACACCGCGAGCTGCGCCCACAACCTGTTCAACGCCGGGCCATCTAACTTCGACAGTTGTAAGAACCCGATGTGGCGGATCACGTGCGCGCGAAGATCACGCTGATACTTGTCCAACGTCGACGGACGCACCGTCGGCGCGATCGTCGCCAACCACTCCAGCGCGAACTCGCCGACCGTCTGCCGGTTGGCTTGCACTTCCGGGATTTCCGCAAACCGCCGCCAGAACGCGTAGCTGAACACGCGTCCGCCGACTGCGGGTTGCAGGTAAAAGCCAATCACCGG
>JANOEM010000746.1:0-3092 GCA_031413195.1 Actinomycetes bacterium | reverse complement strand
CCCTCGCCCGACCTGACAGACAACCACGAGGCCCACGGGAACCCGTTCACTGCCGACCAGGTTGCCCGAACGAAGGCCGTGATGGGCATCCCCAACGAGCCTTACTGGGCACCAGACGAGATCGTCACGAACTCGCGATCGCATGCAGAGAAGCGCGGCGCCGAAGCTCATGCGGCATGGCAGGCCAGGTTCGATGCGTCCGATATCGACACCGCCGAGTGGGCCGCGTGCTGGAGCGCTAGCGGCATCGCTGGCTGGACCGACAGCCTGCCGACGTTCGCCCAGGGCGAGATGATCGCGACCCGGGTCGCGATCCAGAAAGCCTTCGACGCGACGATCGCCGGTGTGCCGGGGTTGGTCGCGGGAGCAGCCGATCTCACCGGTAACACCGGAACCAAGCTGGCGGGCCAGATCCGCCAGGCGTTCGAGACACCCGGCGGGCGTCAAGTCCACTACGGCATCCGCGAGCACGGAATGGGTTCGGCCATGGTGGGCATGGCCCGCCACGGCGGCGTGCTGCCCGCCGGTGGCACGTTCTTCGTCTTCCTCGACTACATGCGCCCCGCCGTCCGCCTCGCCGCGTTGTCCCAGGCCAAGGTGCTGTTCGTGTTCACCCACGACTCTGTCGGCGTCGGCGAGGATGGTCCCACCCACCAGCCCGTCGAACACCTGGCAACGCTTCGTTGCATTCCCCATCTCCAGGTGATCCGACCCGCCGACGCCAACGAGACAGCGCAGGCATGGAAGACCATCGTCGAACACGATGGCCCGACTGCACTGGTGCTCAGCCGCCAAGCGATCCCCGTCGTGACCGACGGTTCGGCAGTCAACGTCGGGGCGGCCGTCATTCGTGCGGCCGACTCGCCACAGGTGATCCTGGTCGGCACCGGCAGCGAGGTTCACGTCTGCGTCGCCGCAGCGGAACGTCTCGCCGAGGCGGGCGTATCGGCTCGGGTTGTGTCGATGCCGTCCTGGGATCGATTCGAGGCCCAGACCCCCGGGTATAGAACCAGCGTGTTCCCCGATGGCGTCCCCGTGTTGTCGCTCGAGGCGGGATCCACCTTTGGCTGGGAGCGCTACGCCGACGAATCGATCGGGATCGATCGATTCGGCGCCAGCGCGCCCGGCGGTCTCGTCCTAGAGAACCTGGGGATCAACGTCGCCAACGTCGTTGCCAGGGCTACCGCTTTGACCACATCCCGCCAACCGCAATGAACAGGAGCCATCCGTGGACCGTCTCATCGATCTCGCCGACGATTTTCAGCAGAGCCCTTGGCTCGACAACCTGAAGCGCAGTTACATCACGTCCGGTCAACTCGCCGAACTCGTCCAGCGCGGAGTGCGAGGACTCACGTCCAACCCGACCATCTTCCAAAAGGCGATTCAGGGATCCCCCGATTACGACGAGCAGTTCGGCACGCTCGCAGCGGGTGACGCCCACCCGATCATCGACGACTACTGGAAACTGGTCCTGCAAGACATCAACAGCGCGCTCGATGTGCTCGACCCGGTTTATGAGGCAACGGAGGGACTCGACGGGTACGTCAGCGTCGAAGTCGACCCCGGTCTCGCCCATGACAGCCTCGGAACCGAGTCGGCCGCTCGCGAACTGCATCGACAGATCAATCGGCGCAACGTGATGGTCAAGATCCCGGCAACCGAGGAAGGGCTGCCCGCGATCCAGCAGATGATCGCCGAAGGTCGCAGCATCAACGTCACGCTCATCTTCAGTCTCGACCGATATGCGAAGGTGATGGAGGCCTACATCAGTGGGCTCGAGCAGTACGGCGAGACCGCAGGGGCCGACTTGTCGAAGGTGGCGAGCGTGGCGAGCTTCTTCATCAGCCGGGTCGACACCGAGATCGACAACCGGCTCGAGGTGCTCGAGACCCCCGAGGCGCTCGCCTTGCGCGGCAAAGGTGCGGTCGCGCAAGGGAAGCTGGCCTACGGCATGTTCACCAACGCGTTCAGCGGACCCCGCTGGGATGCGCTCGCCGCGCGCGGAGCGCGTGTGCAGCGGCCGCTGTGGGCCTCGACGAGCACCAAGAACCCTGCCTACCCCGACACCTTGTACGTCGACGAATTGATCGGTCCGCACACGGTCAACACCCTGCCGGAGGCGACCCTAGAAGCGTTCGCCGATCACGGCCACCTCGCCCGGCGGATTGACGCCGATCTTGATGCTGCGACGAATGCGTGGCAAGAACTCACCGCGGTCGGCATTGATCTCGACGATGTCGCCGAAGTTCTCGAGCGTGAAGGCGTGTCGTCGTTCCAAAAGAGCTTCGATGAACTCCTCGGTGCTCTCGAGACCAAAGCTGTCGAACTGCGCGACGTGTCGAACAGTTGAAGTGTTCGTGGGTGACGCCATCCGCCGGCGTCACCCACGACACTCTGGTCGGCGTCATCCGCATTCGCCGACCATTCTGAGCCCCACCGGCGAAACAAGTGGCCGGTGGGTTTTCCCGCTCGATTTTCTCTTCGAAGGGAACAGCATCCCCAGGGGGAAGTGGATGCTGTTGTGTACAAGACGACCTCGCCCACCATCGATGACGCGGTTTCGCGAAATTTCTTCGAGATGGCCCGATCGACCCCATCGTCGACCCCGCCGTACAGTGCAGGCCGTGACGAACGACTTGAATCCAGAAGTTGCCGCAGCGGTCGAACATCTTCTCGATGCTCTCGCTCCGACCCAGAACCGCCGCCTCGCATCAGACCTCCTGATCGCTTCGGCGGAGATGATCGCGGACCGACCGGCGACGCTCGATCTGAAGATTGCGGCGTCGGCGGTGACCGAGATGCGCGACGCCTATGCGATGTTCGCGCCGTATCGCGACCGCCCCAAGGTGACCATCTTCGGGTCCGCTCGCACGAAGCTTGACGATCCGCTGTACAGCCAGGCACGGCGCGTCGCCGAGCAACTCGCGGACAACGACTGGATGGTCATCACGGGGGCAGGACCGGGGATCATGCAGGCGGCGATGGAGGGAGCCGGGCGCGAGCAGAGCATCGGCGTCTCGATCCGGCTGCCGTTCGAGCAGGGCGCCAACCCGGTGATTGCGGGCGACGCCAAATACGTGAGCATGAAGTAC
>JANOEM010000745.1:0-3485 GCA_031413195.1 Actinomycetes bacterium | reverse complement strand
GTCAGTTCCAGATCGTGGGGCTCGGCCCCAACCGGGGTCAGGTTCGTCACGGAGACCCGATCGCCACCGACCAACTGCGTGACGAATTGCAGCGGGTAGAACGAGGCCACGATCTCGAGCGTGCCAGGAGGGACCGATTCGCTCGGGGCCAACGTGCCGCCACCGTTGCCGTCACCGTCAGAACCGCAGGACACGGGGATGAGGGCGGCCGCGACGACCACGGACCGCAAGAGAGCGCCACGCGCTCGGACCGGCACTGGAGGAATGGCTCGACGAATGGCTCGAGGAATGGCTCGACGAATGGCTCGACGGATGGCTCGACAATCGGCGGAGATCATGCCCCGACATTATCGGGAACAGTTCTCAATATCGTATTTTGTTCCAACTCGATCTCGATCAAGGGGCATCGGGGTAGGTTCTCAACAGTGAGAACTCAGCTCGAGCTGCAACGACTCGTCCGCGAGCGCCTCGTCCAGCAAGGCCAGCGCTACACCAACGGACGTCAAGAAATCGTCGAAGTCCTGTTAGCCGCCGACGGTCCGGTGACACTCCCGGCCCTGCTCGGATCGCGACCGGCGCTCCCCCAAAGCTCGGCCTACCGCAATCTGTTGGTCTTGGAACAAGCCGGTGTCGTGCGGCGACTCGTGCACAACACCGGCCACGCGCACTACGAACTCGTCGAGGATCTGACCTCGCACCATCACCACATGATCTGCGAGACCTGCGGCACCATCAGCGATATCGAACTCGCTACCCCACTGGAAGCAACACTGGACGAGGCGTTCGATGCTGTCACGGCCGCCGTTGGGTTCACGGCACGGCACCATGCGATCGACATCTACGGCGAATGCGCCGAGTGCAACCCTGTGTCTGGTGGGAGTTGACCCGACTTGGCTGAAGTTCCCCTGATCGCGACATACCGCCTGCAACTGACCCAGACTTTCGGGCTCGAACAGGCCGCGCTCGTCGTTCCGTATCTGGCAGGCCTGGGGATCAGCCACGTCTACACGTCGTCATACCTCCAGGCCGCACCCGGATCAAGCCACGGTTACGACGTCGTCGACCCTTCCTCGGTCAACCTCGAACTCGGTGGCGACGATGCCCTCGCGCTGTTCTTCGGAGCCCTCGAGCATCACGGCCTCACTAATGTGATCGACGTCGTGCCGAACCACCTCGGCGTCGGCAGCCACCACAACCAATGGTGGTGGAACACACTGAAGCACGGGCAGCACTGCGCTGCTGCGCAGTACTTCGACATCGACTGGACTCCACCCGAGGCCAAACTGCAGGGCAGGGTCCTCCTGGCAGTACTCGGCAGTTCGTATGCGGACGAACTCGCCGGGGGCGCAATCACGTTCGCCGCAACGGAGGGTCTCGATGCCGAGATCCACTACGGCGCTCGCCGCTTCCCCGTCGACCCGGACTCGCCTGCGTTGATCGACGGGGCGCACGATTCCGGACGGTTCACGGATCCGGCAAACCTCCACGAACTGTTGGAGCAGCAGCACTACCGATTGGCGGCATGGACCGTCGGTCGATTCGAACTGAACTACCGCCGGTTCTTCGAGATCAACGACCTCGCCGGGATTCGGATCGAGGACGAGACGGTGTTCGCAGCTGTGCACCAACGATCGCTGCGCTGGGTCGAGCAGGGTCACGTGCAAGGGATCCGGATCGACCATCCCGACGGCCTTCGCGATCCGGGGCACTACCTTCGGCGCCTGCGCGCAGCCGCGCCAACGGCTTGGATCGTCGTCGAGAAGATCCTCGCGGCAGACGAGACATTGCCCGACGATTGGCCTGTCGATGGCACCACCGGCTACGACTTCGCGTCAGACCTGACCGCGGTATTCGTCGATTCCGACGCCGCTGATGCAATGACCGATACCTATTCGGAATTCACCGGGAACACCGAGCCCTACTCCGTCGTGCTCGACCGCTGCAAGCACATGGTGGTCCATCAACTGTTGGCAACCGAAGTGACCCGGCTGGTGCAGCTTGCGGCCGGCATCTGCGAGCGCAGCATTGCTCTCCGTGATACGGCCAGGCGCACACTGTCCGATGCGATCGAGGCGATTCTCGTCGCGACGCCCGTCTACCGCACCTACGTCGCGAACGGTCGCAACACCTCGATCGACCTGAGCGTCATCAGTGGGACCATTGCGAGGGCGAAGTCAGCGAGACCGACGATCGATCCCGAACTCTTCGATTTCCTGGCAACGGTCTGGTCCGGCCGGCATGTCGACCCCGAGACCGACCAGTTCGTCGCCCGCCTGCAACAACTCTCCGGGACCGCAATGGCCAAGGGTGCCGAGGACACGGCGTTCTACCGGTATCACCGCCTGATCGCATTGAACGAGGTCGGATCCAACCCGAGCCGATTCGGCATCCGTGTCGATCAGTTCCACAACTCGATGATCGAGGCAGTCGAGCGGAGGCCGCTCTCGATGATCGCAACCACCACTCACGACACCAAGCGCTCGGAGGACGTCCGGGCCCGGATCGCGCTGCTCTCGGAGATACCCGAACAATGGCGGTCGGCCGTGACAACCTGGCGACAACACAATCGACCGGCGTGGGGAACCGCCGAACCAGACCGTCAGTTCGAGTACCTGCTCTATCAGACCCTTGTCGGTGCACACCCCCTCCCTGTCGAACGGGCGGTCGAGTTCGCGAGCAAAGCAATTCGAGAGGCCAAGCTGCGCACGTCGTGGATCCGGCCTGATTCCAACTACGAGGCGTCGATCGAGTCATTCGTGCGAAGGCTGGACGCCGACCCGCGCTTCCAGCAGATGCTCGCCGAGTTCGTCGCACCGTTGATTCAACCCACCAGGATTTCCTCGCTCGCCCAGGTCCTGATCAAGGCGACTGCTCCAGGAATCCCCGACTTCTACCAGGGTTCCGAACTCTGGACGGCGAGCTTGGTCGATCCCGACAATCGCACTCCGGTCTACTTCGAAGTGCGCGGCGAGATCCTGCGCCGCAACGTCGAATCGCTGGAGCACACGAACGAAGGTGGTCTGTCGATTGCCGAGGACGCGACCGGCCGATGGAAACTCGCGACCATCCGTGCTGCGCTTGCTGCTCGCCGCCACGAACCCTCCGCCTTCACCGGTCCGACGGCGTCCTATGAACCACTGCAGCTGACCGGCACGAGACCTGACGTCGGGCTGGCGTTCATGCGCGGTCAACGATTCGTCACGGTGGCGCCTGTACGTCCGGTCGCGGTCAGTCGGAACGGATGGGGAGACACCCAGGTCACGCTGCCGCCGGGGCTCTGGTGTGACGCAATTCGACGCGGACCTGAGTGGATGGGCTCCGTCTCGGTCGCCGAGCTGACAGCTGATCGACACGTCGTTTTGCTGGTCAAGAAGGCGTTGCTGGTCAAGAGGGCGTTGCTGGTCAATGGGGCGTCGGAATGAGCGAATCGATGCGCGTCTGGGCGCCCTTCATCGACGCGATTCAGATGGAGTTGGACTGCCCAG
>JANOEM010000744.1:0-1532 GCA_031413195.1 Actinomycetes bacterium | reverse complement strand
ACTCGGGATCGGCGCCTTCGTCGGCGGAAGCGCGAATGTCATCGCCGTCCGCCGCCTTGCCGCGCAGGCCGATGCGTTCTTTGCTCGCCTGCCGTATTCGTCGATCGAAGCGACGTCCACCGAACCGGCCGGAGACCTCTGACGGCAGCACCTCCGATGGCAGCGCTCTGACGGGATACCCTCAAAGCCCTATGTCAAAGGTGCTCACATCACTGCCCGTCGGCGAACGGGTGGGAATTGCTTTCTCCGGTGGTCTCGACACGTCCGCTGCCGTCGCATGGATGCGCGAAAAGGGCGCGCTGCCCTACGCGTACACGGCCGATCTCGGTCAGCAAGACGAGGGCGACCTACCGGGCGTGCCCGATCGGGCCAAGCAGTACGGCGCCGAATTGGCACGCATCGTCGATTGCCGAACGGAACTGGTGCACGAGGGTCTCGTCGCGCTGCAATGCGGTGCGTTCCACATCACCACTGCCGGCAAGACCTACTTCAACACCACGCCACTCGGACGCGCCGTCACCGGCACGCTGTTGGTGCGGGCGATGCAGGATGACAACGTCGACATCTGGGGCGACGGCAGCACCTACAAGGGCAACGACATCGAGCGCTTCTACCGCTACGGCTTGTTGGTCAATCCGAACCTGCGGGTCTACAAGCCGTGGCTCGACGAGCAGTTCGTCGGTGAGCTCGGCGGTAGGGCCGAGATGAGCGAGTTCTTGATCCAACGCGATCTGCCGTATCGAGACAGCAAGGAGAAGGCGTACAGCACCGACGCAAACATCTGGGGGGCCACCCACGAAGCCAAGTCGCTCGAAGAACTGGCGACCAGCATGGACATCGTTGCGCCGATCATGGGCGTCGCCCACTACGACGAATCGATCGAGATCGCGGCCGAAACCGCTGTCATCGGTTTCGACGAGGGTTGGCCGGTGTCGCTCAACGGCCAGAGGTTCGAATCGCAGGTCGAACTCGTCCTCGAAGCGAACCGGATCGGCGGCCGGCACGGTCTCGGGATGAGCGATCAGATCGAGAACCGGATCATCGAGGCCAAGAGTCGCGGCATCTACGAAGCACCGGGCCTCGCGTTGTTGCACATCGCCTATGAGCGGTTGATCACCGCGATCCACAACGAAGGAACGCAAGAGAACTATCGCACGATGGGTCGCCGCCTCGGCCGCTTGCTGTACGAGGGCCGGTGGTTCGACCCGCAGAGCCTGATGCTCCGCGAGGCGCTGCTGCGCTGGGTCGGGTCAGCGGTCACCGGCGAGGTCACCGTTCGGCTCCGCCGCGGCGACGACTACACGATCGTCGACACCACCGGGCCCCATCTCACCTACGCGCCGGAACGACTCAGCATGGAACGGGTCGAAGACGCCCCGTTCGGCCCGCTGGATCGCATCGGTCAACTGACCATGCGCAACCTCGACATCGAGGACAGTCGGGCCAAGCTCGATGTCTACCGCGCCGTCGGCACGTTGGGCGCCGGCGGACTGCTCGAGCTGGAAGGCCACCAGTAACGCACGCCCGGCTCG
>JANOEM010000743.1:0-3899 GCA_031413195.1 Actinomycetes bacterium | reverse complement strand
ACCGAAAACTGATGTGTAAGACCCGACGGCTTCTCGGGCGTTACCAGAAACGTCAGATGTCGATGCCATGAGCGACTTTGAGGTCATCCAGCTGTTGATGTAGGTGCTGAGTAGGCGTATAGTTGGACGTATGCCACGCCTGCAGGTGTACCTCCCCGATGACCTCTACGACGAACTGAAACGTCGCGATCTGCCGGCCTCGGAGCTGCTCCAAGTCGCGGTGCGCGCCGAGATCGAACGACGTGACGTCCTCGAAGCGACCGATGCCTACCTCAACGAGCTCGCTGCCGAAGTTGGCGAGCCGACAGTGCGTCAACAAACTCGCGCGGACGCGATCGTGCGACGCATCCGCGATCGTCAACTCCACCAGACCGGCTGACTCGTGCTGATCATCGACAGCGGAGGCGTCAGCCGCCTCGCCGAACGCTCGACCAGGGCGCTCGCGCTCATCCGCGCACTTCGCGACGACGGGCTCTGGCCACCTGTCGCTCCAACCGTCGTACTCGTCGAATCGCTACAGGGTCACCGCGGACGCGATGCAACCACGAACAGGTTCCTCAAGACCTGCGTCATCGAGAACCTTGTCACCGAAGGAACAGCCCGGAGAGCGGCCGAACTGCGCCGACGCTCCCGGCACGGATCAGCATTCGACGCGATCGTCGTCGCCCTCGCTGAACCAGGGGGGACCGTGCTCACCGGCGACAAGGCAGACATCACTGCCCTCGCCGCCCACGCTCACGAAGTGACGGTCGAGACAGTCTGACGGGGTGACGCGAGCTCGCTCGAACGCCTTCGGCTCGATTGGGTGGACGCCGTTGCGGACTCGCAGACGTGTTGTCGACAGGGACCCTGGTCCACGTGACGGCGTCGCGGATGAGCCAGTCTCGCGGTACGGCGTTCCGAGTCAGCGACGGGGATTCCGGCCGTTCCACGCGACGAGGCGGTCGATGGCGGGGGCGTCGCCTGGAACGGGGACTGCCTCGGCGAACGGGATGGCGACCTCGCCGACGCCCATCGCGGCCGAGATCTCCTCGAAGACCGCTCGGCGGTTCTCCGCGGGCAGGATCTGGCGCGCGTCCAGCGCTGCGTTGACGACTGCATCGTCCCAGTGAGGCTGCTGATCGGTCGCCACCGCGAGATCCCAGGTGTGGACGGTCAGCTCCGAGAAGTAGGACGTCAGCACCTCCGCGCCGCTCCCCTGGATCCACGGCAGTGCCATCGGTCGTTCGAGCACGGCTTCGTCGCGCCATGCATCTGCGGCGTGCGTGCCCGACGTTGCCCAAGCGTCTGACCAGTCGTCATCCGGCGCTTGGGTCTCGATCACTGCGAAGGGATCTTCGTTGTTGCCGAGCGCGGCGATGCGGTCGAGTACGCCAACGACGTGGCTGAGCATCGCGCGCACGTCCATCTCGGGGCACGGCGTTGGGGCCGTGAGTTGGTCGAGTCGGACGGCGGCGATGACGGCCCCGCCCGCGGCGATGGCACGGTCGAGGATTGGCCGGGGGTCGACGAAGCTGAGCGAGGTTGAGCTGGTGGTTGTAGTCATGCTGCGATTGTGCGACTCAAACCGGTCAGTTCATGACCGGTTTGATGTGAAAGTGTGGTCGGGTGCGAGCTGACCGTCTTGTGGCCCTCCTACTACTGCTGCAACAGCGTGATCAGGTCACGGCGGCGGAGGTCGCCGTGGACTTGGAGGTCTCCGAGCGCACCGCGCGTCGTGACCTCGACGCACTGGCCATGGCCGGGGTGCCGGTGTACTCCATGCAAGGCCGAGGAGGCGGGTGGCGCTTGTTGGGCGGCGCTCGCACCGACCTCTCAGGCCTGACCGCAAGCGAGGCCCGCGCCCTGTTCCTGGTAGCCGGACCGGCGTCGACCACAACCCCGGCCGTGAAGTCCGCGCTGCGCAAGCTCGTCCGCGCCCTACCGGAACCCTTCCGGGAACAGGCCGAGGCAGCAGCGACATCGGTGGTCGTAGACCCCCGACAATGGGGATCGAGCCAGGTCAAGCACCGACCACCCCGTTTTCTGGACGAGCTCCAAGAGGCGGTGATCCGCAGCGTCCAGGTGCGGCTCGGCTATGTCGACCGCGAGGGCTCCGAGACCAAACGGACCGTGCACCCACTTGGGATCGTCGCCAAGGGTCCGACGTGGTACCTGGTCTCCAATACCGATGCCGGCCGACGGACGTTCCGAATCGACCGTGTCTCGTCGGTCCAGTTGACCGACGATCTTGCGCAACGACCCGAAGAGTTCGACCTTGCCGCGAGTTGGCGCGAGATCGCCGACGAGGTCGACCGAAAGCGCACACCACTCGAAGCCCAGGCCGTGTGCGCTCCCGACGGGATCGGCCTGCTGCGGATGATCCTCGGGGGTCGCCTCGAGGTTGGCGGTTCCACGGCCGACGGCCGAATCGAGATCGTGATCCGGGGCCACGACGAGTACGCCCTTGCAGGCGAACTCGCCGGGCTCATTGAATGGCTCGAGGTAACCGGCCCGCAGGGAGTGCGCGAGCACCTCGCCTCGATCGGCAGCGCGCTCGTGGCGCGATACGACTGAAGCCCGGCGCCTGCCCGGACAGGTGCTGCTGACGATCCATGGGAGCAGCCGGGGTTGGTCGTCATGCCGTTACGCGTGGAGAATGGGCTCAGGTGTTGGCGCCGCGAAATTGGTCCGTGAGCCACGCGACGGTGGCGTCGTCCAGTTCGGGGCGAAGCGCCCGCGCGGCGAGACCGAGATGGGGTCGGGTTGGACGACGGCGCGATTGAGCATCCAAGGGTCACTTGGCCTGATCCAGATGATCCGCTCAGGGGGCACTGCGTTGTTCAACAGCCAAACGATCCCGTCGGTCGCCGTCTTGCCGGATCCGACGATCACGTAGTCGCTGGGGGTCTCGTCCAGGTCGGCGAGTTCGTTGATCGAGACCACGGCGGTGTCGCCCGCGCAGCCGAACGGTGGCGGTGTCGTGGCCGGAATGGTCGGCGACAGGTAGGTCGCGTCGACGACACGACTTCGCACCTCGACACGTATGGTCTCTCCGGAGACCGACGAGGTCACGAAGTGCGATGAGCCATCGGTGCGGTACGTGTTTCCGCCGTGGAAGCTCACCCGGCCGGTCGCGCTGAAGCGGCGGAAGAGGATGTCGTCGCAGTACGCGAGGACCTCCGAACGGCGGGCTCGTCGTGGAGACCCCAGACCCGCCTCGGGTCCTTCGGTCTGGATGGTGCCGTTGCCCAGTTCGGTCGATGACACCCCGTAGAACAAGCGAGGCCTGGTGCAGCTGCACGAACGGGTACGCGTCCAGCCAGTGGCCGCCCGCGGCATGGCGGCGGTCGACGAGGACGACCTCGACATCGGCGTGATCGATCAGCGCGTCGGTGAACGCCACACCCATCGCGCCCGCACCCACGATGAGGAAATCGGCCGAAACGGAACGCACAACCGTGGATTTTGCCCACGTCGGTGCGACCACGACGTCAGGAGTTTCGACTCACGATGAGTCCTTGGCCGTCGGGTGCGATCGATGCGCAGCAACCTTCAGTGACGACGACTTCGGTCAAGTCGTCGAGTTCCACGGCGACGACCGACTCGTTGTCGCGTGTCAGCAGGAGGGAACGCCCGTCGGGTGACCAAACAGGGAAGTCACCTGTCGCAACGTCGGTGTGGTCGCCGCTGTCGAGGTCGAGGATGGCGACAAACGGTTCGTCGTTCCGCCGCGTGACGTACGCGATTCCTTTGCCGTCAGGCGACCACGCGGGCCAGGCGAAGTCGCCCTCGGCGAGCAGCTCGGCGTCACCCGTGCCGACATCCGTCCACCACAGGTCACCGAAGGGGACGCCTTCGGTTCGGGTGCGGATGAACACGATCCTGTCCTGCTGTGGCGACCAGCTGGCGGAGCTGGT
>JANOEM010000742.1:0-3484 GCA_031413195.1 Actinomycetes bacterium | reverse complement strand
GGTCGCGCGAGGCAATGGGCGTGGCGTCGGCGCAGCGCCGGCAACGCGTCCGCGAAGGGCTCGGGTTGGGACCGCGAACCAAGCTCGTGCTGGCTGTCGGCCGGCAGGAGCACCAGAAGTCCCACGTCGACCTGATCGCCGCCACCGGTCGATTGAGGAGCGCAGAATCCGACATCGCGGTGATGATCGCCGGCCGCGACGGCAACGCAACGACCGCCATTCGCGCTGCCCTCGCGAGCGATCCGGCTGCGGCAGCGGTGACGACCCTGCTCGGCCATCGCCATGACGTCGCCGACCTGCTCGTCGCTGCAGACGTGCTCGCGATCTCGAGCCTGTACGAGGGGACGGCAGGCACGGCCATCGAGGCGATGGCGATGGGGTGCCCGGTGGTGTGTACTGATCTCACCGGCATTCGGGGCGTGCTCACGCACGAGGAGAACTCGATCCTGGTCGCCGTTGGTTCACCCGATGCCCTCTGCGCAGGGTTGCAACGAGTGTTGAACGACACCGCGTTGGCGCATCGTCTGCGCACCGAAGGACTCATCGACTTCGAGAACCGCTTCACCATCGAAGCGGCCGCGGCCAGAATGGAGACCTTGTACCAGAACGTTCTGCGAGCTCGGCTCGGACGAAACGCACGATGAACGCCGTGTCATCGATCCTTGGCTCTCGTCCCGTCAGCGCGATGTCGACGGCCCTCACCCGGAACCGGTTGCGCGTCTTGGCCTACCACGGCATTGCCGACCAGGATGCCTTCGCCGCCCAACTCGATCATCTCAGCACGCGCTACACCACCGTCATCGGCAGCGATGTCCGAGCAGACCTGGATGGGTCCTCGTCCTTACCCGACCGAGCGCTGTGGATCACGTTCGATGATGGCGAGCCAGAAATAGTGCGGGTCGGGCTCCCGCTTCTGCGAGAGCGGGGGATGCGAGCGACGGCCTTCGTGTGCGCCGGTCTGATCGACACCGAGACTCCACAGTGGTGGGAGACCGTTCGGATGGCTGCGGATCGTGGGCTGCTGCGGCGCGAAGACACCTTCGGCGAAACGAACGCTGAGGCCGTCGCTGCGCTGAAGCAGGTTCCAGACTCGGCGCGCCGCGCGACGATCGAGGAGTTGAACCGCCGGCTGCGCTCATCGGGCGAGCCTGCGACGCAACGACAGCTCACCTCCACCGAACTCCTGGCGTGGGTCGCGGCCGGCTGCGAGGTGGGCAACCATTCCTGGGATCACCCGTGCCTCGACCGGTGTAGCGACGACGAGCAGCGTCAGCAAATCCAGCGAGCCGATCAGGACCTCACCCGGATCCTCGGCACCGCGCCAACGGTCTTCGCGTGGCCGAACGGAAACATCGCACCGGCCGCTCTGGCCGCCCTGAAGGATCTGGACTATCGACTGGTTCTCGGTTTCGATCATCGCATCTGCGCGAAGCAAATCGATCCGTGGGCGGTTTCGAGGCTGCGCATCGATTCCGATGCAGACATTCCGCGTCTCCGGTCGATCGTCTCGGGCGCGCACTCATCGGTGTTCCAACTCCATGCACATGCCCGACGACGTCGGCGGGGGCAACATGACCGAACCTGACTTCCGAGTTCGATCGGCGGACGACACGCCGGTCGATCAGTTGCTCGACGTGCTGTCCAATGGCTACGGGCGCGAGTTCACCCGCGACTGGTTCGACTGGAAGCATCGCGAGAGCCCGTGGGGGCCATCGCGCTGTTGCATTGCCGAAGATGAACACGGTTTGCTGGGACTCGGGTTCGGCATGGACTGGCCCTACAGCAGAGGCGGTCTCGTCGTCAGGTCGTCCCGACTCGTCGACGGAGCAACCACACCTCGGGCCGTTCGCCGGGGGGTGTTCCGCCGAGTTGTTGCCGACCTGCTCAGCTACTGGGATCACCCAGACCGCAACGGTCTGGTCGTCGTCACGGCGACTCCCGAAGCGCGTGATGCCCATGTCAAGAACAAGGCAACAGCCATCGAGCCGATCACGTCCTTCTTGCGCCCGGTCGGTTACTCCCCCGCAGCCGTCGAGACCGACCCGTCGATCCTCGATTCGTTCGTGGCCGAAACGCGCGGCAACCGTTGGGCGACGGCGTGGGACCCGGAGTCGCTTCGCTGGCGGCTGGATCCACGATCGGGTTGCGACTACCAGGTCAGCCGACTCGCCAACGCAGACGTCACTCATGGAGCCGTCCACCGGACGGTGTCGAATAACGGCGTCCGGACGTTGGTCATCACGACCGCCTGGGGTCCAAGCAACGACTGCAAACGCTTGATTCGTGCCCTCGCCCTGCGCACGAAGGCAATCGGTGTCCTGCAGCCGGGCGGGCCCGGCACCCCGCAGTCCAGGCCGAGGGTCGCTTTGGCACGGGGGCAGTCGCTGATCTGCGTGTGGGACAAGCTCGGCGATTCGGTCCCGACCGGCGATTCGGTCCCGACCGGCGACTCGATGACCCGTGGGGGCTGGTCGCTCGACGGTCTCGACCTGGAAGGCGTGATCTGAGTCGCGCCCCCTCTGTGCGTCAGCCGCCGAATACCTTGACCCGGGTTCCCTCGTACAACAACTCACCGCCGCCAGGTCCATTTTTGAACAACGGGCTCTCGTCGGTCACGATCACGCACCACGGCGAGGTTGCCGTCGAGGATTGCTCGAACGGCAAGAGCTCGACACCTGCCAGCCACAACAGCTTCGGAGCCGTCGTGGTCACCGAGCAGCCGGATGTCGACTCGCCGACCTCCAGTCGTGACAGTTCCTCGAGTACGGAGTCGTTGGCTGCAATCGTCTCTCCGGCGCCATTCCTCTCGAACAGCACGGCTGCCCGAACACCGAGGGCGGCGACGCACACTGTCCACACGACGAGCACCGACCGTACGGCGAACGACGAACGCCCGGGATTCGGCTCCTCGCGCCGAACCGACCTGCTCGCGAGTGCCTCACCGACAACTGCCCATCCGATCAGAAACGGGATGAACCCGTCTGCGAGCGTTCGGGAGTCGAGATCGAACTTGAGCAACAGCCGCGCCACGCCGGTGGCGATGACGAAGATCATCACCGCCACCAACGGAGTTGCCGTATCGACCGGATGATCGGAAAGGACTCGTCCACGAACGAGCAGGACCACAACGAAGATCGACCCCGCGATGATCAAGAGACCCGCGACCACTTCGAGAATCGAGGAGCCGTTCCGGCCCATCGGCCCGCCGCCCACGCCCCGGCCAAGCCCAGTGTCGCTGTCAACAACAAACCAGCGTTGGCGACCAGATTCGGATCATCGAAAGACACTTCGAGACGGTCAAGCGCGTGCGATACTCGTGTCACTGAAAGTGTCTCCTGTGGCTGTGCCGATTGCGAGGTAAGAGACGCACATCGTCCCAGCCCAGGAGTCGCGCGGGTGATCAGCGGGCTGAGGATCGCGAGCAGCCCCGCGACGTGGCCCGCGGGCCACGGCTGCACGACCACCCAGTCGCGGCGCTCGGGTG
>JANOEM010000741.1:0-2035 GCA_031413195.1 Actinomycetes bacterium | reverse complement strand
CATCCGGCACCAGGAGTCCGAAGACCGGCGAGTCGATCAACTGAGCATTCTGTAACACGAGCCCCCTTTAGGGGGTTCCGAAAGCCGCTTTGAGCGGCTCACATTCCCGATACCACCGGCTTTGCCGGTGGAGGAGTCATTAGGTCGTGGGATCAGAGTCGGTCCTGACGGCTGTTTGGAGAATGGGCTTTGTTTTATGAGCTGCATTGAGAAGACCGGTCCACTTGAAGCCTGACCCTATCGACGCAGCAGTCGAACGTTGTCAGGAAGGGCCGCGACCTGCGCCATCGCCGCAGCAATCCGACCCGCGACCTGATCGCTCGCATTCCGAAGCGGATCATCGGCCCAGTCGATGTATCGGCTCGTCGTCTGCGGACTTCGGTGGCCAAGCAGGGCTCCGATCGCGACCAGCGATAATCCGCCGGCTGCGCCTGTGCTGGCGAAGCTGTGCCGCAGATCGTGGAGCTTCCCGCCGTCGGCGCAGGCTGACTCCGGGTGGGCCGGAGATTCACCGGGACCGGGGGAATTGGGCTCGGTCGGATCCGTCGGCGTCGAACCGGGCCGAATCCGGGACGACCGCCATCAGAACCATCTCGAACTCGGCGCCCCACCCCGGGGCGGCGAAGAGGCACGCGAGCCCGGCGACCGCGGCGCAACTCGCGATCATCCCACGCCCGGAAATCGCGCCGACTGCTTCCCCCGTGCTTCCCGCGCAACACACGCGCAAACCGCCATGTCGTTGGCGGCGCTGTAACTACTGGACTTACGTGGGGATTCATGGTGGCCCAGGGCGGGGTCGAACCGCCGACACCGCGATTTTCAGTCGCGTGCTCTACCAACTGAGCTACCGGGCCACCGGAGAGCCGGAAGATTACCCGAGGTTGGGTTCACGTCGAGATGGGTGCTTGGTGAATATGCATGCTCGTCCC
This sequence comes from Actinomycetes bacterium, assembly GCA_031413195.1. GTDB lineage: Bacteria > Actinomycetota > Acidimicrobiia > Acidimicrobiales > Ilumatobacteraceae > WLMZ01. The sequence continues at coordinate 1,106 of JANOEM010000741.1, read as the reverse complement.
AGGATCGAGTCGGACGGGTTGCGAACTTTTTGGACATTGGACGGGTTCGGGGCTTCGAAGCCGTCCGAAGCGGGTTCCCGGAGTACTCCCTCGTATCAGTTCGTCATGGTTGGCGCTGAGCCGCCGGTCGAACCTGATCCCGTCGGCGGGTCGGCGGGGAGGGGTCTGATTCCTTGGGGGCCGGCTGGGCTGGGCTCGATGGTCGCTCGTCGGATCTGGATGTTGTCCAAGGGACGATCTTTTGCACCCCATCGACCGGCCTTGTCCGTGGCGGTTCTTGCGATCTCGTCGACGACCTCGATTCCACTGAGCACTCGGCCCACGACGGTGTATCGGCCATTCAGTTCTGGGTGGTCGGACAGCATGATGAAGAACTGCCGGCTGTTCGAATTGCGGTGTCCGCGGTTGGCGAGAGCGACGACGCCGCGAGCGAAGGGAGCTGCGCTGAATTCGTCGGGCAGATCGCTTTCAGTGCCGCCGCGTCCGTCATTCGAGGGGTCGTGATCGCGGGAATTGGGGTCGCCACCTTGGATCATGAAGTTGGGGATCACGCGGTGGAAAGTGGTGGCGTCGTAATGCCCACCTGTTGCGAGCTCGCCGATCCGCCGGACGCTCGCCGGAGCGAGCTCCGGAATGAGTTCGATGTCGATCGTTCCCCGTCTGTCACCGATTTGGATTTCGAGACGCATCACGGGATGGTTGGCGCCGTTCGGCCAGTGAAAGGCTTCGGCGCTGGATTCGACCGGCCCCCCGGCTCCGATGGATGATGAGCTCTCTTCATTCGCGGACTCATGATCGCGTGTCTCGTTCGAACAGGCTGTCGTCACCGCGAACAGGACTAGGGCGACGGCCGAGCGGCACAGCGTGGCCATCCGCGACGTGCCATGGGTCCGCAGGCGGTGGTCATGGTTGATCGCCGAAAGAGTCGGGTTGTCGGTCGACCGACATTCGTCATCCCGCTCGAAAGGCTGTGATAGCGTGCAGCGCATGCGAGATCTATCGACCGTTGTTCGCAAAGGTCTGAGTTGTTTGCGAGGCACCGAATGGGATAGGCGTACGGTTTGGCGTGCCGCGGTCGCAGTGTTTCGCCGGTCGTCCGTTCGGGG
>JANOEM010000740.1:0-2939 GCA_031413195.1 Actinomycetes bacterium | reverse complement strand
CGAGCCGAAGGCGCCGTTTGCGGCGGCTGGGATGGGACATCGTCGAACTGTGGTGGAGCGACCTCGACCGGATGGACGAGGTCACCCTCGACATCATCAACGCGCTCGACCGGGCCGCTCGTCTACGGTCGATGCCGAACTGAATGCCTCGATCGCACACAAATGTGCGGTTGAGACATTCAGTTTGCGGTTGTCGGTCGGGGGATCAACAGGCGCGATCAGGGTTCGATGATCGGGAAGAACAGGTCGAACTGGTCCAAGAGGTCGATGAATCGCTGGAATGCGGCCTGTGTGCCCTGCAGCGTGAACCCCGACACCGCCGTGGCGGCGAGTTCGGCGTCGATTGTCGACGCCTCACTGGTCAACTTCACCAACGACTCGACGCTGGTTCGGATTACCGCATCGGCCGCGCCGACCCGGCGATGACCATACGACAACACACCGTTGGCCACCACGACACGATAGGAAACGTCGCTGGAGACGTCACCCGAACCCTCACCCGTGTTGACGAAGGTGATGTCGAACGACAGCCGAGTACCGGTTGCGACGACTTCGAGACCGTTGAGCTTGACGGCGCAGTTGTCGAGCACCATTTCCGGTGTCATCGCGCGCATCACGTCGATCCGGGCCGTGCCGCGCAAGCCGGGTGCCGATGGGGTGCCGTTGCGAAGTTCTTGGGCACCGGTGAGGTAGAACGATCGCCACGGCCCAGATTCGGCCTGATAGCCGAGTTGTTCCAACGCGTCGGCTTGCAGAAGGCGGGCGGCCTCATTGGTCGGGTCCGCGAACACGACGTTGTTCACGACCTGCGCCACCCAGCGGTACTCGCCGGCGGCGAAATCGGCCGCGGCCCGTTCCAGCACAGCGTCGGCGCCGCCCATGTACATCACCAGCCGTTTAGCTGCCTCGACGGGAGGCAACGGGTGCAGGTTGGCCGGGTTCGCGTCGAACCAGCCGAGGTAGCGCTGGTAGATCGCCTTCACGTTGTGGCTGACCGTGCCGTAGTAGTCACGGTTGAAGAACTCACTGCCGATCTCTGGTGGGAGCCGCAACTCTTCGGCGATCTCGAGCGCGGTCATGCCGTGGTTGGCCATTCGCATCGTCTCGTCGTGGAGGTAGCGGTAGACATCGCGCTGACCGGTCAGCCACGATTCGATGTCGGCGGTCCCCCAACGCGGCCAGTGATGGCTGGCGAACGCCACGTCGCTGCGCTCCAGGAACGACTCGAGAGCCTGGTTGATGTAGCGACTCCATCCGAGCGCGTCGCGGATCTCGGCCCCGCGTGGTGTGTACACGTTGTGCAGCGTGGCGGTGCAGTTCTCGGCCATACAGACGGCTCGATAGTCGGGAAAGTAGAAGTTCATCTCGGCTGGGGCTTCGGTTCCCGGAGTGAGCTGGAACTCGATTCTGACGCCGTCGATCATCAGCTCGGTCCCGGTCGCGTCGATCGACTCGGTCGGCGCGATCAATCCACCCGACCCGATAGGAACCCCTTTGCCCAGTCCGGCATCCACATGGCCGAGGACGCCCTTGGGCAACAAGACGCCGTACATGTACATTGCACGGCGGGTCATCGCCGGCCCGGCGACGACGTTCTCGCTGATCGCAGCCTCCAAGAAACCTTCGGGTGCGATCAAGCGAACGGTCCCACTGTCGATCTCAGCGTCGGACACGATCCCACGAATGCCGCCGTAGTGATCAGTGTGGCTGTGGGTGTAGATGATCGCGTGAATCGGGCGGACCCCGAAGTGAGTGTCGACAAGGGCCCGGGCAGCCGCCGCGGTCTCGGCGACGGTGAGCGGGTCGATCACGATCCAGCCGCTATCCGTGCGCACGAAGCCGATGTTCGACAGGTCGTAGCCGCGCACCTGATAGATGCCATCGCACACCTCGAACAAGCCGTGGGTGGCGTTCAATTGAGCCTGACGCCACAGGCTGGGGTTCACCGACGGCGGGCAGTCCGCGTCCAGGAATGCGAACTGGCCGAGATCCCACAACGCTGCTCCATTGGGGCCGTTGATGACCGGCGGGTCGAGGCGTGCCAGCAATCCACGCGACGCCCTTTCGAAATCGGAGCGATCACGAAAGTCGAGGTGGTCGTGAACGCCGGCGTTGGCAGCGGCGGTGAAGTTGCTGGCCGGTTTCGGTTGGCGGACCGAATCGTTGCTCATCAGCCGACAATATCGGAACAGTCGCTCTGGTTCCGTATGGCGTCGTTGGGATACAGATTCGGTCGCATCGTGCGTGCAGTTCGAATGACGACGGGCAAAGGACAACTGCGCTGTACGGGCGAAAAAGCAAACAGCCCGCCGACGGCGGGCTGCTTGCAAGTTCGGGAGAACTATCGGTTTGCGACTCGCGGCTTGCGACGCACGGAGGCGATGACGACAAGGCCGATTCCGACCAGTGTCAGCAACACTGCGGTGCGAACCCAATTCGTGCTGTCAGTGCCGGTCGCTGGCAACCCGCCGGGTGGGGCCGGTGGGGCAACCGGGGCAGTCGTGGTGGTTGCAGCAGGGGGAAGTACCACGGTGATCGTCGTGGTTGCGGACCGTTCACCAGACGTTGCTTTGACCGTGAAGGTGCCGGGAACGTTCGGCGCAGCAAATGTCTTCGTAGCAACGCCCGAAGCATTGGCTACGGAGCTTCCGAGGTTCTGTGTGCTGGCAACTTCGGCACGAACGGTCGCACTCTGGGTGGTGCCGAACTCGCCGGTGAGCTCAAAAAAGACGGTGCTGCCCGGAATGAAGTTCTGGACAGTGATCGTGATCATTCCGCCGGGAGGAGGCGCAGAGTTGCTGGAGCCGATCGTCGGCGTGCCCGCCGCAGCGGTGGTGGTTGTGGCAGCAGCGGTAGTTGTGGTGGCAGCAGCAGTGGTTGTGGTGACGATTGGGGCCGCCTGCACCGTGACATTGGTTGTGGCGGACAAGACCGGCGAG
>JANOEM010000739.1:0-13388 GCA_031413195.1 Actinomycetes bacterium | reverse complement strand
TACCGAGGTCGTAGATCGCCGGGTCCAGGATCGGCGCGCCGTCGACATGAACGCTCTTCGGGCCCCCGGACAGGATGATCGCAGAAGGTTCGCGTTCGGCCATCTCTGCGGCGGTGATGCGATGCGGGACGATCTCGCTGTACACGCTGAGCTCTCGCACCCGTCGCGCGATCAGTTGCGCATATTGAGCACCGAAGTCGACAACGAGGACGGTGTCTGTACTGTCGTTCAAGTGAGACAACCTATCCTGCGCCATGCGACGTCACCCAGTACGCGCGACGATGGGGCCGTGCGTCGACTCGTCGTCTTGTTCCTCCCGTTGATGATCGTGTTCGCTTCGTTCGGGGCGTCACAGGCACTTGCCGTCTCCCCCACCGAACCTGCCGATCCGGCTGCTCCTGCGACCACCATCGACAGCAGTTTCCTCGACACCGAACGAGACCTGACCGAGTGCCTGAACAACTCCATCGAACTGCCAGGCTGCGGACGCGCCCCGGAGCAGGCGGGGGACCGCGGCGGCGCATTGCAGTTGGTCACATTCGGGCTACTCGGCCTCGGCATCGCATTCATCTCCTGGCGGGTTGTGCGCGGGGTCCGGGCCCGCGACGCCGCGCTGACGGGGAAGCTGCCCTGATCTGCACCCGCAACGCCACCACGCTCAGCACAAGAGATCGCCACAGAAGGCGACGGTTCCGCTGACCAACGGATGCGGTGCCTCCCACGGCACGAAATGACCGCAGCGACGAAGCAGGAACGGGCCGACATGACGAGGGAACACCACCGCCGCCATCTCGTCGAACGCGGGGTAGATCACGTGGTCGCTCGTGCCGTGCATCAGCAAGACGCGTGTTCGATCGTTGCGCCCGATCATCGACGCACCGCTGCGCTTGGACGGGTCGAAGGCGCTCTCGTAGCCGCCGAAACTCGCCCGGAGTGACCTCTCGTCACCGAACGGTTCGGTGTGGAAGTCGACTGATCCCGGTTTCGAGAACGATCCCGGATGGGCCCAGAACCTGCTGGTGTAGAACGTCGCGATGTAGCGTCGGCGCTGCTCGGGCGTGGACAGTTCGGCGGCCAGCGCGTCCGGATCAGTGCCCTGGCGGACGAAGTAGTCAGCGGCCTCCCGCGGAGCACGGGTGTCCTGGATGTCGGCCATCTCGGCCTTCAGATAGGGCAGCGGCGAATTGAACAGCACCATTCGGTCGACCCATTCCGGATGACGAAGGGCCAGATCCTGGATGACCGGTCCGCCGAGGTCACCACCGAGCACCACGACCGAGTCATGGCCGAGGTGGTCGTGCACCAGTGCGAAGAGATCTCGCGAGTGAGCCGTCACATCGTGGAATCCGCCATCCTCGGCGCCGGGCCCGGCGACGTCACTGTCCCCGAACCCGCGCAGGTCCGCCACGATCACCTCGAACCCTGCATCGGCCAACGGTTGGATCACCTTCCAGAAGATGCGTTTGGTCTCTGGCCAGCCGTGCACACACAGGAGTGGAACACCTCCCGGATTAACCCGGACGAACGCCTGGCGAAAGCCTCGGGGGCTCGCGTATTGCACGGCGAAGCGCGCCGGGTCGAGATCGGGGTCAAGATCGGTGTCCGCTTGGTGGGCCATCGGAACAGGGTAGGAGAACACGATCTGCGCCACGTACCGTGTTGGTTCGTGACACCCGACGAGTTCCGCCAGAACGGCTACGCCCTGATCGACTGGATCACCGATTACATCGAGGGGATCGAGCAGTTACCGGTTTCGAACCCGGCCATCAAGCCAGGCGACGTCCGGTCAATGCTGCCGGCGCATCCACCGACCCTCCCCGAGCCCTTCGACGCCGTGTTGAAGGACATGGACGCAGTCATCGTCCCCGGCCTGACCCACTGGCAGCACCCGAGCTTCTTTGCCTACTTCCCCGGCAACTCGTCGTACCCGGCGATCCTCGGAGAACTCGCATCCGCCGGCCTCGGCGTGCAAGGGATGAGCTGGGTCACCAGTCCGGCCTGCACGGAAGTCGAAACGCTGATGCTCGATTGGATGCAGGAGTTGCTCGGGCTTCCCGAGGGCTTTCGCAGCGATTCGGTGGCGGGTGGCGGTGTGATCCAGGGATCGGCCTCGGAAGCGACACTCGCTGCGATCCTCGCTGCTCGATGGCGCATCACCGTCGGCGACGTCAACGTCTCCGCGGACACGACCCGACTGGTCGCGTACACGACTTCACAGGCACACAGCAGCATCGAAAAAGGTCTGCGTATCGCCGGCATCGGCACGAGTCACATGCGCCTCGTTCCGCATGACGACCAGTTCGCGATGCGCGCCGACGCGTTGCAACGAATGATCACCGACGACCGAACGAACGGCTTGATCCCATTTTTCGTCTGTTCGTCGCGGGGAACGACCAGCTCCACGGCCTTCGACCCGACTCCTGCGATCGGAGAGATCTGCCAGACCGAGGGTTTGTGGTTGCATGTCGATGCCGCGATGAGCGGGATCGCAGCACTCGTGCCCGAGCTGCGTTGGGTGAACGACGGGCTCGAACTGGCCGACAGCTACTGCACCAACCCGCACAAGTGGATGGGTGTCAACTTCGACTGCGACCTGTTCTGGACGACCGACCGGGCCTCGTTGCTCGGCGCGCTCAGCATCCTGCCCGAGTACCTTCGCTCCAAGGCGCTCGAGACCGGCGCAGCGATCGACTACCGCGACTGGCAGATCCCGCTCGGTCGACGGTTTCGAGCCCTCAAGCTGTGGTTCACGCTGCGCTGCGACGGTGTTGCTCCGGCGCAGGCAATGATCCGCGAGCATGTCCGGCTGACCCAGGGGCTGGCCGACTCGGTTGCGGCCGATGACAGGTTTCAGATCGATGCACCCCACCCGCTGAACCTGCTCTGCATCTCGCTACGGTCCGGCAGTGAGGCCACCGATTCGCTGATTGCCGCCGCCAACGAAACCGGCCAAGCGCTGTTCACCCGCACCGTGCTGAATGGGTTGGTCAGCCTGCGTTTCTCGATCGGCGGACGGCTGACGAGCGAGCGACACGTCGCGCAAGGATGGGCCCTGCTGCAGTCGTTGGCCGAGCAGAGGTTGGCGCAGGTCGATCCGCCCGCTTGAATCGGGATTCGGCTTCGGCCGACAAGTACCAGAAGGCAACACAGCCTGAATGAAAGACCCAGGAGGACAACACATGCGATTCGTCGTTCGTGTCCTCGTCGCAGCCACGAGTCTGTTGGCTGTCATTTCAATGTCCGGTTCGGCGTCCATCGCCAGCGGGGGCGGAACGGCCCAGGTCGATAGCGCCTACGTCCAGCAGTTGCTGTTCAACACCTCGATCGGTGATTTCATTGCGGCCACACAAAGCCGTCTCGGTCCGGATGGCAGAAGCGGCGATTCGTGGTTCGATTGGGCCACAGACCTGTGCTCGGCACCCCTTGTCGGCAACACCGGCCGCAGCTTCAACTTCACCGAGGCATGCCATCGTCATGACTTCGGTTATCGCAACACCCGATTGCTCGATCAGCGCTACGGGTCCGGAAAGTACTGGAACGGTGATGCGCGCAAGCGGATCGACAAGCAGTTCTTGGCGGACATGAAACACCATTGCGGCGGACGCAGGCTGATCGACCGACCGACGTGTTACTCGTGGGCGTACACGTTCTACGGCGCCGTCCGCGTCGGGGGCGGTCCGTAGACGACGTCGAGCAACTCACGCAGGATCCGGGCGGTCGCGCCCCAGATGGTCTCGTCGTCGAGTTCGAAGAAGTCCATCGATCGATCCAGTGGCGGCGTGCCCCACCGTTCTTCGCGGTAGGTCTCGCTGTGAGCCAGTTCGAGCAACGGCACCCAGAGGATCCGAGCGACTTCCTTGTCATGAGGGACCAGTGTCGGGCGCGAATCAAGCGACGCGACGACCGGCATGATGAAGCTTCGGCTGACCACCGTCGACAACGAACTCAACTGACCGCTGACCCGCACGGTGTGCGGCGCGAGGCCGACTTCTTCGTCGGCCTCGCGCAACGCGGCCGCGACGACATCTTCTCCCGGATCCAACCGTCCGCCCGGAAAGCTGATCTCGCCCGCGTGATGACGGAGGGCATCAGACCGCTTCGTGAGCAGCACCTCTGCGCCGCTCGGCCCGTCGACAAGGGCGACGAGCACGGCTGACGGGCGAGCGTCGGCAAACGTGGGCGGCGAGCCGTGCAGGTCGCCCGGACTCGACGCCACGGCCTGTGCCGCCGATGCCGCTGACATCGGCACTGCACCGATCCACGACGCCGTCTCCCCCATCCGCCAGGCCTGTGGTCGCGGGATGCGCTGGCTCCCCCCGGCGCGCCGATCGGTCACGGTTGCAGACTCCGACACGGCCGAGGTTGGCTCAAGAACCCGGGGACCAGCCCGATTGGACGAGCTCGTCGAGTACTTCTCCGAGGCCGGACATCTTCAGGTTGGCAAGGACCTTGCCGGGCATTTCCTCGCCACGTTCGAACTCCTGCCACGCAGCAAGGAGCTTGGAGAGATCAGGGGCTGGACGTTCGAACGACATGGTGCCAGGCTACGCCCGGCCATCGCCGAGCGTGCGTGCGTGAACGACCCGACAGGGGCCGCTCACGACCCGGACTTGTCAGAAGGCGTCGCCTTGCGTGATCGGTAGTAGTTGACCCCTTTTCCCGCGAGACGCCCCGCTGAGCGGCCGATCGTGTCGGCCGTACTTCCGTCGGGTGCTGAGATCACCGGTGGTGCTGCGACGGCTTGGGCGAGCAGACCGTCGTCGACCGACGTAGGCGCAGAGCGGCGGGGCTTCTTGGCACGTTCGGAAAAATCGCTCTGCATCCAGATCACACCCATACAGACCGCAAGCAACACCATGATCAGCCGCGTGCCACTGTCGATCTCGACGAACGGTTGGACAGCGGCGACGACGGTGAGGACCACGAGCAACGCGTCGAGTATTCGGTGCGATCGCTTCCCGAAGACCTGGAACGCGGAAAGCGGGCCCTTGCTACATGCTGTGTTGATCATGATCAGCCCGCCCATCAGCGTGGGGACAATGGGTGTCGGGCTCTGTAAACCGGAGGCCACGAAGGCGACCCCGATCAGGTACTCGGCTGCCTGGTGCATCCAGAACGCGCGCTTGCCGGGTGTTGCCACATCGACAAACTACCGGCGCAGGCAGCATTGCCAGAGGGCCTCGCCCGTCAGCAGCCCACGACCGGAAAACAACGATGGCCCCGGACATGAGTCCGGGGCCATCGATCACATGAATCAGACGTGCAATTCGACGTGAGGAAACACGCGATCCGCTGGGCGGATCACATCATTCCCATACCGCCCATGCCGCCCATACCACCCATACCGCCGCCACCGCCGGCCGGCATTGCCGACTTCTTCTCGGGCTTGTCGGCCACGAGACATTCGGTGGTGATCACCAGGGCTGCGATGGAGGCTGCGTTCTGCAATGCAGCACGAGTCACCTTGGCGGGATCGATGATGCCGGCCTTGACCAGGTCTTCGATCTCTCCGGTCGCAGCGTTCAGGCCCATGCTGCCTTCGGCAGTCTCGACCTGCTGGACCACGACGGCACCCTGCAGACCTGCGTTGTCGGCAATCGTGCTGAGCGGCGCGGTGAGCGACTCCCAGACGATCTTCGCGCCGGTGGCCTCGTCGCCCTCGAGCGACGCAACAACAGCAGCAACCGCTGCGCGGCTGCGGATGAGTGCGGTGCCGCCGCCAGTGACGACGCCTTCCTCGATCGCTGCCCGAGTCGCAGACACGGCATCTTCGATGCGGTGCTTCTTCTCTTTCAGTTCGACCTCGGTCGCGGCGCCGACCTTGATGACCGCAACGCCGCCGGCCAACTTCGCCAAACGCTCCTGCAGCTTCTCGCGGTCCCAGTCCGAATCGGTGTTCTCGATCTCGGCCTTGATCTGGTTGACACGGCCCTTCACATCTTCGTGGTCGCCAGCACCGTCGACGACGGTGGTGTTGTCCTTGGTGATGATGACCCGCTTGGCACGGCCGAACAGGTCGAGCGTTGCGTTGTCGAGCTTGAGACCGACTTCTTCGCTGATGACCTGGCCACCGGTGAGGACGGCGAGGTCCTGCAGCATTGCCTTGCGACGATCACCGAAGCCGGGCGCCTTGACGGCGACCGAGTTGAAGGTGCCGCGGATCTTGTTGACGACCAGTGTGGCAAGGGCTTCGCCCTCGATGTCTTCGGCGATGATCAACAATGGACGCCCAGTCTTCATCACGGTCTCGAGCGCCGGCAGCATGACCTGCACCGAGCTGATCTTGCCGTTGTTGATGAGGATGTACGGATCTTCCAGAACGGCCTCTTGCCGCTCGGGATCGGTCACGAAGTACGGGGACAGATAGCCCTTGTCGAACTGCATGCCTTCGGTGAACTCGAGCTCGGTCCCGAAGGTGTTGCTCTCCTCCACCGTGACGACGCCGTCCTTGCCGACCTTGTCGATCGCATTGGCGATGACTTCGCCGATCGAAGAGTCAGCAGCCGAGATCGTGGCGACCGCGGCGATGTCGCCCTTGTCATCCACGTCCTTGGCCTGGCTCTTGATCGACTCGACTGCCGCGGCAACTGCCTTTTCGATCCCACGCTTGAGACCCATTGGGTTGGCGCCGGCAGTGACGTTGCGCATGCCTTGGTGCACCATGGCCTGGGCCAGCACCGTGGCGGTCGTCGTGCCGTCACCGGCGACGTCGTTGGTCTTGGTGGCGACTTCTTTCACCAGTTGGGCGCCCATGTTCTCGAAGGGATCGTCGAGTTCGACTTCCTTCGCGATGGAGACGCCGTCATTTGTGATGGTTGGTGCACCGAACTTCTTGTCGAGGACGACGTTGCGACCCTTCGGCCCGAGCGTGACCTTGACCGTGTCGGCCAATTTGTTCACACCGGCTTCGAGTGCGCGACGAGCATCCTCGTCGAATTTGAGAACTTTTGCCATGTGGCGGTTCCTGCCTTACTTGGTAACGATTGCGAGGACATCGCGGCTGGTCAGGATCAACAGATCCTCGCCGTCGATGGTGACTTCGGTTCCGCCGTACTTGCTGTACAGGACGGTGTCGCCGACACTGATGTCGAGCGCGCTGTGCGCGCCCTTGTCGTCGCTCCAGCGGCCGGGGCCGACGGCGATGACGCTGCCCTGCTGCGGCTTTTCCTTGGCGGTGTCGGGGATGACGAGGCCGGATGCAGTGGTCTGCTCGGCTTCGTTCGGCTTGACCACAATGCGGTCGTCCAGCGGCTTGAGGCTCATGTTGAGAACTCCATGTGTTGTTGTTGGCAAATCCCAACGCCTCCGTGGCAGCAGCCCCACAGGCGTTAGCACTCGACGAGTGCGAGTGCTAATGGTAGGGGCAGACCTGTCGAGTTAACAACCGGAAACAGGTTCTCGCCGAAAGACCCATCGCTGCAGCAGAAGGAATCGAGCCAGACCAACGGCGATGCTCACGATGGTCAACGCGATGATCGCAGTCGTCCGACTGGTCGAACCAATGGCATTCAGGATGGCCAAGGTGATCAGGCAGCCTGCAAGCGGCAGCAACCCAACCACCAATCCACGGGCGAAGTGCCGGAGCCGGCGGTCACGACCGGAGAGGGCAAAAGTGAGCCTCCGGTTCGCCGCGTTGTTGACCACACTGCACACCGCGAGCGAGATGATCACCGCCAACACGTTCCCAAGTGGCTCGGCAAGGATCAAGAAGCCGACGGCGAACAGCGCTGTGGACACGAGACCGATCGAGCCGAAGCGAACCGCCTGCTCGACGAACGGGCGCTCGACCACGGAGGCGGTCGGACGGCGATCGCCGTGCTCGATCGGCATCAACGCGTCATTGGCGGCAAAGCGCCGCATCATCCGCCAGACACCTGCGAGGTCGCCCTTGGCAGTCGAGACGACGTGGACCCGGCTGTCGGGGTCGTCGATCCAATCGACCGGTACTTCGTGGATCCGCAATCCGTTTCGCTCGGCGACGACCAGCATCTCGGTGTCGAAGAACCAGCCCTCGTCCTCGACGAGCGGCAGCAGTCGCTTCACAACCTGGGTGCGACCGGCCTTGAAACCACATTGGGCATCGGACACCCCAGCCTGCAGGGTGACACGCAGCAGCAGGTTGTAGCTACGCGAGATCGCTTCGCGCTTTGCTCCCCGGGCAATGCGGGCCGTCGGCGCGAGCCGTGTCCCGATCGACAGATCGCTGTGGCCGGAGATCAGCGGGGCGACCAGAGGCAGCAGGGCCGCAAGGTCGGTCGACAGATCGACGTCCATGTAGGCCACGACCGGAGAATCCGAGGCCGACCACGCCGCGCGCAGCGCACGTCCGCGGCCCTTTTCATCCAGGTGCATCGCATTGACACCCTCGAGCCGACGGGTCAAGTCGCTCGCGATCGCCCACGTGCGGTCGGTCGATGCGTTATCGACGATCGTGATCGTCCACGAAACGGGAAACTGATCCGTGAGGTACGCGTGGAGCCGATCGATCGAGTCCTCGAGACACGATTCCTCGTTGTAGACCGGCACGACGATCTCCACCGCCGCGGCCACCACTGCCGCCTCCGCCTTCGCCGTCGCTTCGTCGTGCACGGTCGCTGAGACTAGATGATCGGCCCCGGGACGCTCAGCGACGGTCGCTGCCGAACTGAATGCCTCAATCGCGCAGAAACGTTCGGTTGAGACATTCAGTTTGAGGTTCTCGACGATTCGCTGCTTCGACGGTCGCCAGTTCCGAATCATCGAAACCGGCCTGCCGCAAGACTCGCGACAGGAGCGCAGACTTCGCCTCGACGTACGCGTCGCTTTCGACCACCGTGACCGCAAGGCGACGCTTCAACCGGGCGTACTCGTCACGGAGCTCCGGGTTCGTCCGGAGCAGGTTTCGCGCGGCGAGGTGGTTGCGTAGGGCCAAGCTCCCGTCGACGACCACATAGGTGTTCGTTCGCGGCGAGTGAGGCGGTTCCCGAAACGCCCAACGCTGAGCGATACCCATCTCGCCGAGTGGCTGGTAGCCGATGCCGACCAACGCCGAACTCGCCGCGCCAACCTGTTCGGCCGCGACGACGATGTCGATGTCGATCACGGGCTTGGCCGCGAGGCCCTCGACCGAGGTGCTCCCGACGTGCTCGATGGTAACGATCGCGACGTCACGGAGTGCGTACAGGTAGCGGTCGCGGAGCATCCCGAAGGTGTCCGGCCAGGTCGAGTCGTAGTCGACCACAGTGATCACGGGACCTCGATAACTCCGCCAACGAGGTCGGCGAGCGGAGCCCCGACGGCGGTCATCAGTCGAGTCAGCAGCCTCATCGGCAGGCCGATGACGTTGGTGATGCTGCCTTGCACGCCGTCGATGAATGCTGCGGCTTGGCCCTGGATCGCATAGGCGCCTGCCTTGCCCATTGGTTCGCCGGTCGCGATGTAGTGCTCGAGCATCTCGTCGGTGATGGGCAACAGCTTGACGAAGGTCGTCTCGACGTCGACCGCAGTGCGCCCGTCGTAGCGCACGGCAACACCGGTGTGCACGCGATGCACCCGGCCGCTGAGCAACTTCAGCATCCGTCGCGCATCCGCTTCGTCGTCGGGTTTGGCCAAAATCTGACCGTCCACGTCGACGGTCGTGTCCGCCGCGATCACGACACTGCGTGGGTCGTCCGGGGCCGCGTGCGCCTTGTCGATCGCAAGCCGGCGGACATATGACACCGGGTCTTCGCCACTGCGGGGCGTCTCGTCGACATCGGTTGGTGCGATCGTGAACTCGAGACCGATTTGCCTGAGCAGGTCGCTGCGACGAGGCGAGGCACTGGCCAGCACCACCCGGAGCGAGCGATCAGCCACCGCTGAGAGCCATCACGTGGCCGTCGTCTGGCGGCGTCGCGTCCTCGAGATCGTCGAGGTATCCCTCTGGCAACACCACCCGGATCGGGCCGTTGGTGTGACCGCGGCGAATGCGTTCGCCGCCCGGCACCACCGACAGGGCCGGATCCAGGGCCGCGAGCAGATCGTCGAGTTCGGCGAGCGAGCCGATCTGGCTGAACCGACCGCGAACCTCACCTCCGACGGGATACCCGGTGAGGTACCAGGAGGTGTGCTTACGAAAGTCGCGCACCGCGTTGTCCTCGCCAAGAAGATCGGCCATCAAGCGACAATGATCGGCCATCTGTTGGGCGACGAAGCCGAGCAGCGGCGACGCAGGCACCGGTTCACCACTGAAGGCTGCGACGAGGTGCCCGAACAGCCACGGCCGGCCGAGGCAGCCGCGGCCGATGACGACGCCGTCGCAGCCGGTGTGGGCGACCATCGCGAGGGCATCGGCTGCTTCCCAGATGTCACCGTTGCCGAGCACTGGAATGGTGTCGACGGCTGCTTTGAGCTCACCAATCGCGTCCCAGTTCGCTTGACCCGCATAGTGCTGCTGCGCGGTGCGCGCGTGCAGGGCAATCGCAGCGACACCCTCCTCCTCGGCGATCTGGCCGGTTCGGACGAAGGTCAACAGGTCGTCGTTGATGCCCATCCGGAACTTGGCCGTCACTGGGATCCCCGCGGGCGATGCGCCGCTGACCACGGCGCGCAGGATCGCGCGCAACAAGTTCGGCTTGACCGGAACAGCGGCGCCCCCACCCTTGCGGGTCACCTTCACCGCCGGGCAGCCGAAGTTGAGATCGATGTGGTCGACCCTGTCATCCGCAACCAGTTGCCGGACCGCCTCGCCGATCATCACCGGGTCACTTCCGTAGATCTGCAAGCTCCGAAACGTCTCATCAGCCCCAAACGTGGCCATTCGCGCCGTCTTGGCGTTGCCGTGCACCAGTGCCGTCGCCATGACCATCTCGTTGACGTACACGAGATCGGACGCGAATCGGCGACACATCGTGCGGAACGCCGCATTCGTGACGCCGGCCATCGGCGCCAGGACAACAGGTGGCCAGACAGAATGCCGGCCAAGCGCAAGGGGCTCGATGCGCGGCGCGTTCACGATCGAAAAGGCTACTGTGACTGATGATGGATCGACGAGAAGCACTGGCTCGTTTGGCGGCCAGCGGTGTGGTGATCGGCGCAGGTTCCTCGTTGCTGACGTCGCCGGCATTCGCCGACGGCGGATCGGTCGCCTGCCGCCCGACCACGCCGACGACGGCGGTCACGTGGACCGTCGACGCGGTGAACACCACGCGGATCCGGATGCGGGTCAACCCCGGCACATTCGCCGCAGTCACCTGCCCGTGCCCGACTCCGGCTACCTCGATCGTCGAGTACCGCTACACCCTCGACGCGGCCGCAACCCCCCTCGACATCTTCAACACAGCCGGTAGCGCGCCGATCTCGGGGACCTGGTTCACCACGAACGACTCGACCCCGGTCGTGCGGGCACCGTCCGTTGCGCTGCCGCCATCAACATCGTTCACCATCCGCTGGACGATCCGCTGGAAGTGCAATGGCAAGGTCGGGCGCGCCTGGCGTTGTCGCAGTTGGATCGCTTCGGTGACCTATAGCGGGGCGGGTCCCACGGCGACCATCACGTCGCAATCACAGAGTTCGCCCGGGGGTCAATGCGACGCGGCGCCGCTGTGAACTGACCGGTAGCCGGCGGTCGCGAAGCGCACCGACAGGCCTCCGTTGCTGGTCGACAGTGTCTCGTCGAACTCCCGCTTGAAGCTCGCCAGGCTGGATGCCGGAGCAATGACGGCCAACCGATCGGCCTTGCCGAGGGCAAGGTAGAGCGATTTCTGGTTGGCCGCGCTGAGCCGTTCGCCATAGGGCGGGTTCGTCACCACAGACGCACCGTTTGCCACCACTCTCGCGTCGGCGACAGCGAACGAGATGTCGTCGGCGACGCCGGCGCGTTCGGCGTTTTCGCGAGCCATCGTCACCATTGCTGCCGAGAGGTCGGCCGCGATCAACGGCTTCTTCAAGGGCGGCCGGATGTCGGCGTCGGCTGCCTTGCGGAGTTTGGCTGATTGGTCTGCGTCGACCGGCAGCCACGACTCGAATGCGAACGCTCGGCCACGGCCGGCGGGGATCCGGCGAGCCATCTGGGCAGCTTCGACGATGATCGTGCCGGCGCCGCAGCAGGGATCTGTCAGGACACCTTTGTGAATCGCTGCCCCGCTCCACTGCAACAGCGCCGCGGCGAGGGTCTCACGCATCGGGGCCGGACCCGATTCCGTGCGCCAACCGCGCTTGTACAGCGGATCACCCGTCGCATCGAGGCTGACGGTCGCGATGTTGCGCGAGATGCGCACGTGCAGAGTGTGGACACCACCTTCGTAGCTGAGTTCAGGGTCGTAGGACCGACGGACGATCTCACGGACCCGTTCTTCGATCGCCTCGGTGTGATCCAGCCGTGACCCGGATGCCGACACGCTGATGTCGAGCGCCGAATGACGCGGCAACCACTGGTGCAAGGCGATGTCGCTCATCCCCTCCTTCAGATCGCCGAAGCCGCTCGCCTCGAACCTCGCCAGGCGAACCAGCACCCGCGTCGCTGTCCGGAGGTGGAGATGGGCAAGCATCAACTGCGACCAGGTAACCGAGCAGGTCAACCCGCCGATACCGAGGTCGATCACCTTCATGTCCAGTTTGGCCAATTCGCGCGCCGTCACCTCTTCCAGGCCAGGCGCAGTGACGACGTAGATCTGGAGCCGGCTCATGAGCCAATGAGTGTACGTGCATCGGCCTTCAGCTGATGAAGGTCAGCCGCATCCCGGGGTTGGCTCCTGCGTCGAGCGGGGTCGCACCGTCGCTGCGGAGCCGATACCAACCTGCTGCGGCGATCATCGCCGCGTTGTCGGTGCACATCGCTCGGCTCGGCACGAACGCGCGCACCCCATCTTCTTCGCATGCGGCCAGCCATCGCTGACGCAGCAACGAGTTCGCTGCGACTCCTCCACCGAGGGCAAGACCCTTCGCTCCGACTTGACGCGCAGCTCGCCTCGCCTTGGCGACCAACGAGTCGACCACTGCGGTCTGGAACGATGCGGCGACATCGGCCGTGGCGACATCGGGGTGCTTGCGGACATGGTTGATGACCGAGGTCTTGAGACCGCTGAAGCTGAAGTCGAGCGAGTCCGGAATGGCCCGCGGAAAGGCGATCGAACTCGGGTCGCCGTAGCGCGCCTCGTCGTCGATCGCCGGACCTCCGGGGTATCCGAGCCCCAGGAACCGGGACACCTTGTCGAACGCCTCACCTGCCGCATCATCGATGGTCTCATTAAGTTTCGAGATGGCCGCCTATGGCAAGCCATTGATCGTCGATCCGGGCCGCTATACCTACGACGAATCCGGAGAAACCAATTGGTGGAAATGTCATCCTCGAAGGATATTCGGAACTCAGCAAATATGCCAACAACGGGCAACTGATCGGGGCCATCAACCACGAATCCGGATTTTCCTTT
>JANOEM010000738.1:0-4114 GCA_031413195.1 Actinomycetes bacterium | reverse complement strand
GGATCAGCACCCCGTCGGTGACGTCGGCGATCAATTCGGCCTGACACCGTGAACCGGGCTGGAGCTGCATCGCGAGACAGCCGACCCCGGGCGTGCCCTTGAAACCACCACGGACGGCATTTCCGGTGCTGGCGGTGCCGGCCCGCCGCGCACTGTAGGACGAGTGGACGAAACCCTGTAGGACTCCCGCCTCGATCAGGGCATTGCGGCGGGCCGCCAGACCCTCACCGTCGATGTCGGTGGCCGTGTATGCCTTCGAGTTGGTCGGGTCGTCGACGAGGGTGAACAACGGTGACGCAACGCTCTCGCCGATGCGGTTCGCAAACAGGCTGCGCCCCTTGGCCACGTTCTCACCGTTGAGCGCGCTGCTGAGCACCCCGAGGAACTGCGCCGTCACGTACGGATCGAACACCACGGTGATCTTCTTCGACGCAGGCTTGACTGCTCCGAGCAGGCGAGTCGCGCGATCGGCCGCTTCCTGCGCGGCCTTGCCGAGATCGAACTCTTGCGGCGAACGCCCGACAGCGAAACCGAACCCTGTTTGTGTCTCGTCACCATCATCGGCGAGGGTGCTCACCGAGCAATAGCAGCCGTTCTCACGGCCACTCACCCTGATGCCATTGGTCGAGGCAACTGCGGCTTCGCCAGACCCGTCGCTGTAGTTGGAGTCGTCGACCCTGACCCGTACATCTGTTGCTCTCGTGAGCCGTTCGAGTTCCTTCGCGAGTTCGATCTTGTCATCGGTCGCGTAGGCGGCAAGCTCGTCGCTCCACAACTGCTGCGCGACCACCGCAACACCATCTGGCTCGGCCAGCCCTGCCCACTCGTCCGGCGTGCCGAATTGAACGTTGTCACGGGCTTCGGCAAGGACTGACGCCACAGCGGTGGCATCGAGCGTGCCTGCGTAGGCGAACCCGGTACGACCATCGCGGATGACCCGGATGCCGACCCCTTCGCTCTGCGCACTGACGAAGTGCTCGATCTCGCGCTCGTAGATGCGAACGTCGGTCTCGTGACCACGGGCGACGTACGCCTCGATCTGCTCGCCGTGGGAAGCCTGGGCGATGATTCGGTCGGCGATGGCGATGAGGTCGGGAGATGCCTCGCTCATGCCGCAGTACCGCCAATGGTCATGCTCTTGACCCGCAGGGTCGGTTGGCCGTCGCCGACGGGTACGCCCTGACCGTCCTTGCCGCAGGTACCAGGGTTGCCCATCGAGAAATCGTTGGCAAGAGCCTCGATGTCGCGCAGGACCTGGGGGCCGTTGCCGATCAGGTTGCCCTCGCGTAGCGGCTCCGTGATCTCGCCGTTCTCGATCAGGTACGCCTCGGTCATCCCGAACACGAAGTCACCAGACGCAGTGTTGACACTTCCGCCGCCGAGCTTGGCCACGTACACCCCGTTCGGGGTGTCGCGAATGATGTCATCGGGTGAATCCGTGCCGTTCAGCACATAGGTGTTGGTCATCCGGACCATCGGGAGGTGCATGTAGCTCTGGCGGCGCCCGTTGCCGGAATGAGAACGCCCTTCTTTTCGTGCCCGCAGGTGATCCCACATGTAGTCGGTGAGGACCCCGTTCTGAATGAGCACGTTGTATTGGCTCGGATGCCCTTCGTCGTCGATGCCGATCGCACCCCACTCGCCTGACATCGGGCCGTCGTCGACCAGCGTGACGAGCGGCGAGGCGACCTGCTCGCCGACCTTGCCGCGATAGACACTGGCGTTCTTGCCGACAAGATCTGCCTCGAGGCCGTGACCGCAAGCCTCGTGAAACAGCACTCCCCCACTCCCCGCCTTGATGACGACGGGAACAGAACCGCTGGGAGCCGGACGTGCCTTGAGCTTGGTGATGGCCTGACGTGCCGCCGTTCTCGCAAGTTCTTCGACATCGTTGTGGTCGAAGACTTCGAAGCCGATCGTGTGACCGAGCGACTCGAACCCCGTTTGCATTCCCGCGTCGCCGTTGGCGACGACGCTGATCCGGATCAGGTGACGCACCTGCTCGTCCTGCGCCAACAGCCCTTCGCTGTTCGCAACGATGATCCGCTTGCGACTGTCGCCATAGCCGGCGGACACCTGGGTGATCGACGCTCCGGTAGAACGAGCGGCTTCATCGATTCTTTGCAGCAGCGAGACCTTGGCGGCCTTGCCGACAGCGTCGGGATAGATCTCGACACGGTTGACCTGATGGGGGGCCGAACGCGTCAGTGAGACGACCCGGCTTTCACCATTGCGCTGTGCGGCGGCAGCACCGGCGGCTTCGGCAGCGGCGCTGAGCCCTGTCTCGGAGAGATCGGCGGTATAGGCGAAACCGGTGGTCTCGCCGCGAACGACTCTGATCCCGGCACCGCGATCTCGACCGCTGGTCACCTGTTCGATCCGACCGTCGTCGAGGCCGGCTGATGTAGACGCCTTGTCCTCCGCGTACACCTCGGCGAATTCACCGCCCTGACGAAGCGCTGTTCCGAGTACCCGTTCCAAGACATCGCGATCGATCACGTCGACCAGACTAACGAGAAGCGATTTCCATCACGCCTGCTGCGACACACGGATGGGATACGGGCTGGATGCCTGGGGATGTAGGAACGGCGGCTCGCGACTGCGTAACCTCAACCTGTTATGGGCATTGCAGTCGAAACCGGTCTCCGCGGCGAAGCTTTGCTCGTCGTCACCGACGCCGACACCGCCATTGCGCTCGGCTCTGGCTCGGTACCTGTCCTGGCTACGCCGCGCATCGTCGCGTTGTGCGAACAGGCCGCCATCGCGGCGATGACGGATCGCCTCCCGACCGGCATCACGACCGTCGGGATGCGGGTGCAAATCGATCACCTCCGGCCGACCGCCGTCGGCCACGCCGTTTCGGCCGAAGCGATCCTCAAACACGTCGAAGGCCGTCGGCTCACCTTCACGGTTTCCGTGGACGACGAACGCGGACTTGTCGCTGCGGGCAAGGTGACCCGAGTCATCGTCGACATCGAACAATTCATGGAAAAGGCAACCTGACCGATAACAGATCGTGAAGATCGCTCGGTTCTCCCCGTTTACCCCACTCGCATTCGCGCTCGTCGTGGCGATATCGGCTTGTTCCAGTGATTCGGCAAGCCCGACCAGTTCCGCTCCCGCGGCGGGATTCGCGACGACGGATGCTCCCCGTCCGCCATCGACCGGAGTGTTCGGCGAGGCCAAGAGCGCCGCATGCACGACGGATCAGCAGATCCTCGGAACGGCGATCGAGGCGTACATCGCCTTCAACGGTGATGTCGAGGTGACCGAAGCCAAACTCGTCGCGGAGCAGTACATCCGTGAGGAGTTCGTCGGGCTCGACATCGGTCCCGGTAACTCCATCGTGGCGACGCCGGGTGGGCCCTGCGTGGGATGACGGCGGCCGAATGCCGCACCCGTCAGCGGCGACCTAGAATCGGCAACCGTGTCTTCCCCGAATCCGCGTTCGCCCAGAAAGATGCATGCGGCCGCGCCTTGGCTGAAGGAAGTGCTGGTGATCGGGGCTGTCTACGCTTCGTACGGGATCGTTCGCAACCAGTTCGGCTCAGCCAAACTCGCCCTCGGTGATGCTCCTGAGCACGCATTCAACAACGCCGTCGAGATCATCCATCTGGAAAAGGTCTCGGGATTGTTCCACGAGCAAACCATTCAGAACTGGTTCCTCGACACACCCTGGATTCCCTTCTTCAACGTCTTCTACGGGACTGCTCACTTCGCAGTCACCCTCGGCGTCCTGATCTGGATGTTCGTCCGCCGCCGATCGAGCTTCCACCGATGGCGGACGGTCTTGATGGCAACCACCGTCATTGGATTGATCGGTTTTGCGCTGTTCCCGCTGATGCCTCCTCGATTGTTCAACGCAGAGCCGAACCTGTGCGACCCGCCGATCACCGACTGCTACCGATACGGGGGTGCCGAGTTGGCGCGAGCCGCCGGCGAGCCCGACTACGGATTCGTCGACACCCTCCGCGAAGTTGGCGGCCTGTGGAGCTTCGATTCGAAGGAGTTGGACAGCGTCTCCAACCAGTACGCGGCGATGCCGAGCCTGCACATCGGATGGAGCGTTTGGTGCGCGATCGTGCTCTGGAAGTTCGCAAAACGTCGAACGATC
>JANOEM010000737.1:0-3363 GCA_031413195.1 Actinomycetes bacterium | reverse complement strand
CTCGTTGTGCTCGCTCGTCATGGCCCCACCTGCGATGTGGAGCAGCGACCGAATGGGCGATCTGCGCGTCCGGCCGCCGTTGCGCACTCGCCACCGCCGCCGTGCCAAGCCGGACGGATCGCCGCAAGCCGACGGCAGTGTCGCCGGCGTTCGACCGCGTACCAATCGCCGGCGCTGACATCACTGGTGACCACCTCACTGGTGACTGGCTCAACGGCAGCCGTGGGTCGGTCAGTCGCCCACTCGGCTCCAGAAGTGCGATTCGATGTCGTTGTCACTCACCAGTTGTTCGAGGCGGGTCGTGACCTCCCGTAACGGTCCGAGTCGCGCAGCGAGCACGGCCAGGATCGGCTCCGACTCGTCCACGCCGAGTACCGCCCGGACCCGCATCAACGCAGCGTGATCGAGGCGTCGTTCGAACTCGTACTCGGTGAAGCCAGCACCCCAGAAGTCTCCGACTCCCTGCCCAAGGTCCTGACCCTCGACAACGAGCGACCCGTCATCATCGGCGTGTAGGGCGCGATACACGCTGGTGTTGTCGACGCGCTCGTGAACCGTCACCAGGGTGAGCCTCGCCATCACTCGCACCCTACCTCAGCCCAATCCGATGGTCCCTCGCAGTGCCCGGATCACCCACACCACCGCCCTTCAACGGATGATCTGCGTACCGACCGGGTGGGACGGCGATCATCCATCGGGCCCTCGCAGGCAGAAGTGGGGGGCCGACGGATGACCTGCGTACCGACCGGGTGGGACGGCGATCATCCATTGGGCCCTCGGCCCGGCACCGAGAACGGGTTACGTTGCGCTGCGGTACTTGAACAGCGCCTTGCGGGCCGCTTTGGCGATGTGCTTGTCGGGGTGATGACCGCCTATTGCTGCGAGCACGTCCTCGGTCCGCTTCCCCTTCACCCGCCATGCAACGCTCAGCATCGTTTCGATCCCCGGCGCCCCTGCCGCGGGGCCGGCCCAAGCCGCGACGGCTGCCTGAGAGCCCCAGAGTTCGATCACGGCATGGAGCAGCCGAACCCATCCGTCCGGGTTACCGGAGCGGTCCAACTCCTCGGGGCGTGCGGCAAGCGTGTCGACCCGCCAGACAGTGACGAATGGCGCCAACTCGGGGTCGTCGGCCAAGGTGAGGACTGCCCCGGCCGCGCCGATTCCGATGCGCAACAGTGCTCGGAAGGCGAGCCCGCGACCGGTCTCGTCAGCGACGCCGATCGCGGCACACAGTTCTTCGGCCGATTGGTCGCCGTGGTGCTCGACCCAGGCATCGATCTCGGCACGGGCGAGATCTTCGGGGAGATCGGCCGCAGCGCGAAGCAGGTCTTGTGCCGAGGAGGATCGCAGTGCGCCAACAACCGGGGCATCGACGACCGACGACATCATCCGCTGCACGGCCCACAACCCCAACTGAGTGAGCTGAACGGTTCCCCCCAAACGTTCTTTGCCTCCGTATCGATCCGGTGTACGAACTTCGTCGGAAATGCCGACGATTCCCAACTCCGTGAACCGATCGAGGGCATTGCGTAATGACGAGATGACCAACCGGCGGTGGAAATCGAGCTTGGTGGCGGCCACATCCGAAAGGTCGAACGTGATGTTGAGTCTTTCCCAAGCCAGAGTGGCGAGGTAGTCGATGTCGTACGGCTCACGCTCCCGGTACAGCCTGATCATCACCGACACGCACTGCAGGTCGAGCTCGGAGGCGAACCAGTCCCAGTTGTAATTGTGCTTTCGATAGTGATGCTGGGTCGGTCCGACGACTCGCAGCACCGCCATGAACGCGCCGAAGCAGATCTCGAGCGGGTCGGCCGGGATCCATCCGGCATTCGGGCCGCGAACGACCTTGCGTCTGTCGAGCGTCAGCATCTCGGCGGCGAGAGCGACGCGGTAGGTGAAGTCGACGTCGGTGAGATCCTCGCTGCTCATCGTCTTGAACACGCGATCACCGATCTGGGTATCGATCCGGTCATCGGTATCGAGCAGGGCGACAAGTTCCTTGCCATCGCCCAGCTTGAGGTTGCCCGTGTCGGTCACGGCGCGACCCGCTCCGACGAAGTCGACAAGCCGGATCAGACGACGCACGACAACTGCGTCGGACGCCATCGCGCGTAACTCGTCGGCACGCGCGAGCACGACGGGTGGAAGTGAGCCGCCCGCGCGGCCTGTACCCGGAGCCTGCGACAGGAGCGGACCGAGGATCTGATCACGCTCGCCGAGCGAACGTTGATTGAATCGTTCGACCCAGCGTTGAACGGCATCCGGATTCGCCAGGTCGACGCCCTCGGTAACCGCCGTCGACCACATCCGTTTCCCAAGTGACCAGTTGTCCTCGTCGTTCATTGCGACGTGGAATCGCGATGCCATCCGCTCGGCGAGTTCGCCCAAAACTTCAAAGGATGGCTCGCGTCGGGACTGCTTGCGGCCGAGGAGTCGTAACAGCTTGGCTAAGCCCCCTGGTACCAGGGCGATCTCCGCCGGCGAGAGCATCACCTTCGCCGGGTACAGGCCAAGCAGGATCTGCTCGACATCTTCGGGCGACCAGTTATCGAGATCGCGATCGATGTGGTTCCACTTGAGATCGAGCACCTGGCTGGCAACGTGGCCGAGCTCGGGTCCGTGTTCGTCCACGAACGCCGCGATAATCCTGTCACGGGCCGCCTGGAAACCATCCTGGTCATCGGGTCCGGAAACAAGCCTCATCGATTCGGACCTTAGCGGCAGCGGCCGCGCCTTCACAGGCCGAGATCAAGTGCCGACGGATGATCTCCGTCCCGCCCGGGTGGGACGGAGATCATCCATTGGGTCCGAGCAGCCAGCGCGTGAGCAGGCCGCTGGATCAGCCCAATCGGTCGAGCACGTTTGCGGTGATGCGTTCGATCTGACGGTCTCGGCCGGCAAGACCGTGGACCCAATCGGTGCTGCCGGAGGTGACCACCGTTCCTCCACCGGGCGAGGTGTAGCTCCCCAGCACGGCATGTCCGTGACCGATTCGTTCGACCGCTGCCGGATCGCGCGTGCCGAACAATCGGGCGGCGATGAACTCGTCCTCGGCAGGTTCGTTCGGCTTCGGCGGGCGCGCCGCCGTGGTGCGGGTGAAGTGTGCGGCGGGCGCAGTGCCGAGGATTACGAACGTGTCCGGCGTGCCGTCTTCGTGGGTCGGGTACGGCAAACCGTCGCGGTAGGTGAAGTCGCAGCCGTCGCACTCGTAGCCGACCACCGTCGCGTCCGCCCCCAGTAGATCGCCGTACCCAAGGCCGGTGCCGTCGAACATCCAGTGCTCGGGGCGGTGGACGGTGTACCCGCCGGCGCCGTTGGTCACCCGCTTACCGATCCGGTGATAGCCGCCGCGGGCGAAGC
>JANOEM010000736.1:0-2064 GCA_031413195.1 Actinomycetes bacterium | reverse complement strand
CGCCGTCGGCTACTTCGCCCCGCTGTTCTTCGTCGCGATGGCATTGAGGACGAACTTCATCGAGGCCTTCGACCCCGTCCTCGTGTTCACGGTCGTCAGCTTCGCGCTCGCCTCCAAGCTGCTTGGTGTGATCCTCGGCGTCAAGTTGGCCGGCTTCCCGATCGGGCGCGAAGCGTGGGCCATGGCGTGGGGCCTCAACGCCCGCGGCGCCACGGGCATCATCCTCGCCGCCACTGGTCTCCAGGCCGGGATCATCGACGAGGAGGTCTTCGTCGCCCTGGTGATCATGGCCATCGTCACATCGATTCTCGCCGGCCCGATGATGGTGAGGGCTCTCGGCCCGCTCCGCAAGGAAATGACCGACGACGAGGTCCTCCCAGACGAGGCTCCGCCCGCGATGGCGTACACCGCGCGCATGGTCGACCGCGACATGACCGAAGCGGAGCGGGCGAAGTCGTCCATCTTCTACCGCGTCGTGGTGGCCATCGACGATCCTGCCACGGCTCGACCACTTGTCGAAGTGGCAGCCGAACTGGCCGCGTCGCAGCAACCTGCCGAGGTGGTGTTGATGTCGTTCAAGCAGCAGTCCGGACTCGAAGACAGGGTGCAGTTCAGCGTGCTGGACGCCATCGCCGACGAACTCGGCTCTCTTCGAGATCTCGAGCAGATGGTCCAAGCTCGCGGTGTCTCGGCCGTTTCGGTATCGCAGCGCAGTACAAACCTTGCAGCCGACATTGCCTCCCGGGCTCGCGAGGTCGGTGCCCATGCATTGGTCGTCGGCGACCGCCGTGATGACCCAGAATGGGTCGCGATCGTCGACCACCTCATCGCCGCGAGCCCGGCAGATATCTTCGTCGTCGTCGCCCCGCTCGCACGCCCCGACGCCCCAACCCGTGTCGGGGCGCCGGTGGTCGAGGTCGGTGACGGACTGCCCGGCGAGGCGAGTCTCGAAGCCGCGATC
Source organism: Actinomycetes bacterium (assembly GCA_031413195.1). Classification (GTDB taxonomy): domain Bacteria; phylum Actinomycetota; class Acidimicrobiia; order Acidimicrobiales; family Ilumatobacteraceae; genus WLMZ01. Next base: position 1,103 of record JANOEM010000736.1, on the reverse strand, counting down.
CGCTTCGCACTGTCGGGCACCACCGGGGTGGTCGTCGTCGGCCTCGCTGCGAAGTCAAAGGCCGCTGCGCCATACCGCCTGGCTCTCGACCGGCTGGCCGGGCTGGGTCGTGAAGGCCGGATCGAAGCGGCCCGGCTCGACACCATCGAGGGTGCAGCGGTCACCGTCGACGCACCACTCGTCGTGCGACCGTTCTCGGCTCCCGAAGGTCTCGAGCCCATCGAACGGGCCCGTCCCGACGCCGAGCGGTTCGGTTGCCCCGTGGTGCTCGTCGCTCCCGATCCCGATCGTGTCGAACGCGCAAGCCTGGCCTCGCTGCTCGACGCCGTCGAGGCCGCAACCCCCGTTCCCGCGGAGTAGTGCCGTGGAACTGTTCGTCATTTCCTTCACCCACGGCATCACGATCCTTCCGCCGCGGGCAGGCTGAATCGCGTCTGCCCCCGCCGCGCTGACCGTCCACTCGTTACATTGACAAGTGTGAACATGTCCCATCCTCTCGACGGCGCTTCGGTCCTTCTCGCCGGTGCCACGGGTGGCATCGGCCGAACGCTCGGCGCCGAGATGGTGCGACGCGGTGCTGTCTTGACGTTCGTCGCGCGCAGTCGCGACGATCTGACGAATCTGGATCTCCCCGGCGCCCGGGCCTCTCTCGATCTCCGCTCACCGGAGGCCTGCTCCGCCGCAATTGCGGCCGCTGTCGACCACGGCGGCGGGCTCGATGTCGTGGTCAACGCCGTTGGAGTCGTGGCGTTCGGACCGGTCGACGAACTCTCGATCGACACAATGGAGGAACTGTTCCTGACCAACACGTTCGTGCCGATCATGCTGGCTCGGGCCGCTTTGTCGGCCCTCAACCCAGGTGGCGCGATCGTCAACATCTCCGGCGTCATCGCAGAAGCGAACCTGCCCGGTATGGCCGCGTACGGCGCATCAAAGGCGGCTCTGCGCTCATTCGACCAGGCGCTCGCACGTGAAGCCCGCAGACGCAACCTTCGAGTTCTCGATGCTCGTCCGCCTCACACCGAAACAGGGCTTGCCGAGCACCCGTTGCAAGGAACGGCACCGCGCATGCCTGCAGGCCTGGCTCCCGTACACGTTGCCAA
>JANOEM010000735.1:0-2005 GCA_031413195.1 Actinomycetes bacterium | reverse complement strand
GGCCATCGCAAGCACCGGTAAATGATCGTGCCAGATCGTCACTGAGACCGCCTGGTTGCCGACGACGAGCGAACCGAACGCAGCAGTTGCCGCGGGAAGGCTGAGCCCGCCCGGTTCGACCGAGGCCGAGGGAGTAGGCGCCGGCTCGGTCGTCTCTGGTTCGGTCGTCTCTGGTTCGGTCGTCTCGGGTTCGGTTGTCGCGGGTTCGGTCGTCGCAGGTCCAGTTGTGGTGGGCGGTTCGGTGGTGGTGCTTGCGACTTCGGTTGTCGTCGTGGGTGCTGCGGTGGCGGCAGTGGTGGGCACCGTGGTCGTGGTCCTTTGCGGGCCGGAAGTCGTGGTCGGCGACGATTCGCGGGCACTCGCGGTGGAGCAACCAGCAGCAGCGACGATCAGCGCCGCGACGAGCCCGCGACGAACGGTGCCACTGGTCCCGCACGTTCCGCTTGCCGATCCGGTCATCACGCCCGACGAACGCTACGCGCTCGGGGTCCGCAAGACGCGTCGCGCCGAGATTCGTTTTCCGGATCGATTTCCGTGGAGCACTCAACCATGCGTGACCGACTCAACTCTGCACATTGCACTCTGGCTGGAGCGACGCCTCGACATGTCGCTCGGATTCCATCTCCCGGCGTCGCGGCTGTACGGCATCGTTGTCAACGATCCGTCCGGGTTACACGATGACAACAGCAGTGCCGCCCGAAGCAGTTTCATCGAAGAGCATCGCGATGTGTACGAGATGATCGGCGGCGCCCCAGGTGTGCTGGCGCGTTCGTTCGATGCGGCAGCGGTCGTGACCGTTGGATGGGCGGCCCCGCTGGACGAGGACGGCATGCTGGGTACTCGTGCGAGTAGACACCCCGACCGGCGCAGGGTACGCGCTGTCGCGGTCGTGAACGACGACGGGGTGGCGAGCGTGATCCGATTCGAGGACGACCCAGGCCGATCCTTCGCTCAATCGGAGCGAGGGACCGGCGAGATCGTCGACGCGCTCGAGGTGATGTGGTTCGGCGATCCGACTCAGATGGTGAGCAGGCTTGTGAACATGAGAACAACCAGAGGCGGCTGTACGCGCTGGCCGTAGTCTGTGCTTCGTGAGCACATTCTCCGTTTCGTCGGACGCGTCGGGTTCCGAGGTCGGGTTCGATCAGGCGAGTTGGGCGACCGAAGTTCGCACCCTCGCAGCCGAGCGTGACGCGATCATCCTCGCCCACAACTACCAGGTGCCCGAGATCCAAGACGTCGCCCATCATGTCGGGGACTCGCTTGCGCTCAGCCGAGTCGCTGCTACGGCAGAGGCATCCACGATCATCTTCTGCGGTGTGCACTTCATGGCCGAGACAGCCAAGATCCTCAGTTACGACAAGACCGTCTTGATCCCCGATGCGCGTGCTGGCTGTTCGCTCGCCGACACGATCACGGCCGATCAGCTACGAGCCTGGAAGGCCGAGTACCCCAACTCGGTCGTCGTCAGCTATGTCAACACCACAGCTGCCGTCAAGGCCGAGACCGACATCTGCTGCACCTCGTCGAACGCGGTCGATGTCGTTGCAAGCATCCCTGCCGATCGGCCCGTTCTGTTCTGTCCCGATCAGTTCCTTGGCGCGCACGTTCAACGAGCGTTGAACCGCGAGAACATGCACATCTGGCTCGGCGAATGCCATGTGCATGCCGGGATCAACGGAGCTGACCTCAAGGCTCGCGTGATGGCGGAACCGGAAGCCGAACTATTCATCCATCCCGAGTGTGGGTGCGCAACGAGTGCCCTGTACCTCGCCGGCGCCGGCGTTGTTCCGATGGAGAGAACGAAGATCCTGTCAACCGCCGGAATGGTCGAGGCGGCGCGTAACACCACCGCGACGAAGGTGCTGGTTGCCACCGAGACGGGCATGATCCATCAACTCAACAAGGCAAACCCGCTCGTCATCTTCGAGCCGGTCAATCCCGCAGCAGTGTGCAAGTACATGAAGATGATCACGCCGGCCAAGCTGCTCCGCTCTCTTCGCGA
>JANOEM010000734.1:0-7995 GCA_031413195.1 Actinomycetes bacterium | reverse complement strand
CTACGTGGAATGTCGTCAGATGAGCGCGAGGCGGGACGGGCACGCCGTCGTTCGCGGAAGGGACCTGCACGCAACGGCCGGCTTCGGCGAATGTCCAGCCGTGGTAGGGGCAAACCAGGCACCCATGGTCGACAGTGCCGTGCGACAATGGCGCCTCACGGTGCGGGCAACGGTCCGGGGCGGCGACGACCATGCCGTCGACAGACCGGTACAACACGACCGCCGTGTCGAGCACAGTGACCGCCGCCGGCGTGCCGCTGACCTCGAGACCTCGCGCGACCGCATGCCACGAATCACGGATGGGACCATTGTCGATGAGGATGCGTGATGCGGGTGCGTTCATGGTTGTGGGATCCTGACGGGATGTCGACGAATGTTGAACTCTTGATTCGAGGTGGCGATGTTGTGGTCATGGATGCGGCGCGCACGGTGGTCAGCGGCGGCGCTGTCGCGGTAGCCGGAACCACGATCGTTGCGATCGATTCGTTCGAGGTGTTGCGCACTCTGCATCCTCACGCGCGAGTGATCGGCGATGCCGACTCGTTGGTCACTCCCGGCTACGTCAACGGACACCAACACCTCACCGGCGATCGGTTGGTGCATTCGTGCATCCCAGACGCGATCGACTCGCAGGACGCGATCTACAACTGGGCCGTGCCGGTGCACGGCGCACACACCGCCGATGACGACGAGTTGTCGGCGACACTCGCAGCGCTCGAGGCGTTGACGAACGGCATCACCTGCACCATCGAGGCAGGCACCGTCGCCCACCCGCTGCGCGTAGCGGCGGCCGTTCGCAGGATCGGCATGCGCGCCCGGATCGGCCAGTGGGGCTGGGACATCGATGACGCGCCGTTCGCGGCACCCGCAGCGGAGGTACTGGCCCGCCAGGCCGAATTGCTGGATGTTCTGCCGAACGACGGCTTGGTCGAGTTCGGGGTCACACTCGTCGGGCACAACTTGATGAGCGACGAGTTGGTGGTCGGATCGAGCGACCTCGCCCGATCTCGAAACGCAGGCCTGACGTTCCACATGTCGCCTCACGGCGGCGATGCCACGAGCTACCTCGAGCGCACCGGTCGGAGGCCGCTGGTCCACCTCGACGAACTCGGTGTCCTTGGGCCACATGTGCTGGTCGCCCACGCCGTGCATCTCGACGACGACGAGATTCGACGGGTCCTGCAGACTCGCACCGCAGTTGCCTCGTGTCCGTGGGCCTACTTGCGGCTCGCCCAGGGATTCGTGACCGCCGGGCGCCACGGCGAGATGTACACACGCGGCGCGCGCATGGCCCTCGGCTGCGATTCCGAGAACGCCGGAGACGCGGTGGACATCTTGCGCGCGGCGTCGCTGTTCGTCGGGATCGCGCGGGACCGGACGATGGATCCATTCGGCCTGACGGCGCACGATGGTCTGGCCCTTGCCACGATCCGCGGCGCGGAAGCGGTCGGCAAGGGTGACCTGATCGGGTCGCTCGAGATCGGCAAGCAGGCGGATGTTGTTGTCCACGACACAAGCGGGCCGCAGTTCCTGCCGCGCAGCACCGACCCGGCGTTGGAGCTCGTCTGGGCGACGGACGGTCGTTCGGTGAGCGACGTGGTGGTCGCCGGACGCCAGGTTGTTCGCGACGGTCGATGCATCACGGTGGACATCGATGCGCTGCGTGCGGAGGCCCGCGGCCGTCGAGATTTCTTCCTGAGCAACCACGCCTGAAGCGTAGACCCGATCCACCTTCCGCGGGGGTGGATGTTGGTCAGACCATCAGTCCATCTTTGCTACCATCGCTCCGTGAAACCCAACACGTTGATCTTCGTCGATTTTCCCTCGGATGATGTCGAGGCCTGTGCAGCGTTCTACAACGCTGTGTTCGGTTGGGAGGTCGAAGGGCGGCCGACCGGTGTGTTCCATCGCGGCGTTCCCGGCGGATTCTTCCCTCTCGACGACGGCTCCGACTCCCCTGTCGGCAACCTCCACGTCGGCTTTTACGATGCGGCCAACGCTCGGCCACACCCCGATCCAGCAGGTGTCGATCCGCGGCATGTCAGCCGCGACGGGCGGACCTTGAGGGTGTGGATCCTGGTCAGCGACGACGACTCCGAGGACGCCATCCTGCAACGGGCCGAGGACAACGGCGCGACCGTGTTGTGGCGCAAGCACTACTGGGCTGAGTTCAACGGCTTCAACGCGGCCTTCATGGACCCATGGGGCACCACGGTGATCGCCTGGACCAAGGGTGGACCAGACCCGGTGATCGGCGAGGGGATGACTCATGAGTGAGCAGGCCAGTGAACGGCTCCGGCCGACCGGCATCCGGTGGACCCACATCGCACTACCTTGTGTGGACATCGACGCAACCATCGAGTGGTACACCACCTACACCCCGCTCGAATTGCTGGATCGGCGCGAGGACGCCGACGGCCAAGGGGCGTGGCTTGGGCACCCCGACCAGGGTGATAAGCCGTTCATCCTCGTTCTGGTCAGCTTCACCCGCGACCAGAGCAAAGGCCCACAACCGATCATGGCCCCGTTCGCGCACATCGGCATCGAAATGCCGACCAAGGCGGCCGTCGACGAGATCGCTGCCAGGGGTGAGGCGGCAGGTTGCCTACAGTGGCCCCCGACACAGATGCCTCAACCGATCGGCTACATCTGTGCCCTCACCGACCCCGACGGCAACATGATCGAGTTCTCCTACGACCAGGGTGTCTACGAAAAGGCTCAGGAGGTCTGGGGCCTCAGCCCGGCGTGATGAGCCCGGCCGACGTGTGCAGGTCGTACCTCGCTTCGTTCGCGGGTGCCGACCCGAACGCCGTTGTCGCCCACGTCGCGACGGACTTCGTCAACGAACACACAGCCGCACTCGGTAGTGGTTGCGTCGGCAAGGTCGAATACGCGTCGCGGGTGCCCGGATTCCTGGCCTCGATGCCACAACTTCGCTACGAGGTTGAAAGCGTGGTGTCCGAAGGCGACCAGGTGTGGATCGCGTACACGTTGCACACCCATGTCAACGAACGCGATGTCTCGGTGCGTGGCGCGATGCGGTTCCGAGTCGCCGCCGGATTGATCGTCCACCGAACCGACTACTGGGACAGTCTCGTGTTCAAGCAGCAGGCGGGGCTGGCATGAAGGCGACACTTGGCCACAGCGGGATCGAAGTCAGCCGGATCGCACTCGGCGCGATGATGTTCGGTGCATGGGGCAACCCCGCCGAGGCGCAATGTCATCAAATGGTGGACATCGCGTTGGACCACGGCGTCACGTTGTTCGACACGGCCGACATGTATGACCAGGGTCGCTCCGAGCAGATCCTCGGAGCCGCGCTCGCAGGCCGCCGCGAACGGGTCGTGCTCGCAACCAAACTGGGCAACCCCATGGGCGCCGACCCCATCCACTGCGGGCTTCGGCCCGCCTGGGTCCATCAAGCATGTGACGATTCTCTGCGTCGGTTGGGCACCGACTACATCGACCTCTACCAGATGCATCGACCCGACCCGTCGACACCGATCGAGGACACGCTCGGCGCAATGCACGAACTGGTCACCGCCGGCAAGATCCGAGCAGTTGGGACCTCCACGTTCTCTGCAACCCAACTCGCCGGCGCAGACGCGGCCGGGCGCGGTCCGCATTCGGTGCGCAGCACGTGCGAGCAACCCCCGTACAGCATCTTCGTCAGGGAGATCGAGAACGAGATCCTTCCGCTCTGCGTTCGCAACGAGGTTGGCGTCATCGTCTGGGCACCACTCAACGGCGGCTGGCTGACCGGCAAGTATCAGGGCCAGACCGTCGAGCCCTCTGCTCGATCAGAACGGCAAGGTGATCACTTCGATCATCGCGATCTCGAGATTCGGGCCCGTAAGCAGGCATTGGTCGATCACCTGATCGCCATCGCAGCACGCGCCGAGATGTCGCTGATCGAACTCGCGATGGGTTTCATCCTCTCCAACCCTGCGATCACCTCGCTGCTGATCGGGCCGCGGACACCGGAACAACTGCTGCAACTGGTCACCGCCCGTCAATTGTTGCTCGACCACGAAACCCTTGCCGCAATCGATGCCGTCAACGCTCCTGGAACGACCGTCAATCCAGCCGACAACGGCTGAACGCTCAGTAGGTCGGGAACTTGGCTCGATCCGGGAGGCCGGATCGAGCGGTGATCGACTCGCCCATCTGTTGGGAATCGGCCCACAGCTTGTCCTCGTCGACGGTCGTGCAATGCCCGTCTTCGACCACGACGTTGCCGTCTACCAGCACGGTGTGTACTCCACGTCCGTCGGCCGACCAGACGAGTTGGTTCATCACGTTCAGCAAGGGACGCCACTCGGGTCGGTCGGTGTCGTGCACGACGACATCGGCGCGTTTGCCGACCTCCAACGAACCGATCTGATCCTCGAGCAACATCGCCCTGGCGCCGCCGAGGGTAGCCATCTCGTATGCCTTCTCGGCGGGGAACATCTGCGGATCAGTTCTGGCATCCTTGAACAAACCGGCGACGAGGTACGTGGCTCGCATCATGTCGCTGTAGTTGGACGCGTTGTTGCCGTCGGTGCCGATCGACACGTTGAGGCCCTGCTGCACCATCTCGGGGAATTTCCCGACCTGGGTGATGCCGTAGCTGACCTTCAACGCCGTAGTCGGGCAGTGCGCGACACTGACATCGGCTTCGACCATCAACGCGATCTCGTTGTCGTCGACGCGCACACAGTGAGTGATCGCGACGTTGCGGTCGAGTACGCCGATCTCGGCGAGATGCACCATCGGGCGTTGGCCGAACTCGGCGAGGAACGACTCGGGGTCGATCGGAGCGGGCGACATGTGAAACGACATCCCGACACCGTGAGCATCGGCGAGTTGTTTGGCTGCACGCCACAGCGGGTCGCTGCACGTGGTGTGCCCGACGAGCGTGCTCCAGGCGGCGATGCGTCCATCGGCATGCGAGGCGTGGACGGCCAACTGGCGCTCGAGGTGACCGATCGCAACGTCGGTCGACTGGCGGTACACCGACGGCTCGGGCGGCAGGTCCCACACCCACCGGCCGACGCGGCCGCGGATGCCGACCTCGACCAGACCGTCGATCACGTCGTCGAGGAACCGGATCGTTCCGGCCTCCAGGAATGTGGTGGTTCCCGAACGCAACATCTCGACTGCTGCCAACTGGCCCGAGGTCCGCTCCTCACCTGCGTTGAACACCGAGTAAAGCGGCGTCAGCCATTCGAACACGTTCTCGATGAACGGGGTGTCGTCCGGGACGTACCCCCGGGTCAATGGCTCGCCGGTGATGTGGATGTGAGTGTTGACCATGCCGGGGGTCACCACGAATCGATCACCGCCGATGATGCGAGCCGGTCGGTAACGGGTCAGGAGGTCACTCGTCTTGCCGACATCGACGATGGTGTTGCCGACGATCGCAACCGCGCCATTGCGGATGATGTCGCGGGTCGGGTTCATGGTGACGACGTACCAGCCGTGGACCAACACGTCGATCGGGGTTGGGTTGCTCATCAGTTGCTCCTTGCTTTGGTGGCTACATACACATTCGTGAATCCGATCGGCTCGATCATCCGAATCGATTCGAAACCTGCTTCCGCCAACCAACCACGCACTTGCGGGTTGGTCAACATGCCGCCGCGGCGGGTGTTGGCCGCCATGGTCAGTCCCATCTGCACGCCGAACGGGTTCGATTTGCGATCGTCCGATGCAAAGTAGTCGGCGAGCAGGATCTGGCCTTCGGGCTTCAACGCTCGATGGGCCTGCTGCACGAGGACCCGCGATCGTTCGTCGCCCTCGGTGCGGCAGACATGCCCGAGTACAACGAGGTCGAAGGCATCCGACGCGACTTCGATTTCGTGGAAGTCACCGGCCACGAAATCCACCCTGTCGGTCAGACCCAACTCGTCTATCTTGCCCATGGCGAGTTCGACAACGCCCGCAAGATCGTTGACGACGGCACTCGAACCCGGCGACTGTTGCAACACGGCAATCGCCCACGGCGCGCATCCAGCACCGAGGTCCAGCACCCGCAGGCCGGGACGACGGGCCCACGCCAACCGCAGCCCGAGTCGTGTGGCCGCGCGGAGTTGGGTCGCGAACGTGGCCAGCACGAGTGGTCCGTAAAAGTCGGTCGGGTTGTCTTCGATCGGCTGCGCAACCATGCCGGTGCGTACGGCCTCCGCGAGGTGGAGCCAGTTGTCGTACGGCCCGGGAGCAACGCGAACCAGTTCCGCCATAGAGGCAGGGCCGTCAGTGCACAGATAGCGCTCGGCCGTTTCCGTCAGTTCATAGACATCGTCGACCTGGTCGAGGAAGCCGAACGTGACCAACGCGTCAAGAACGTGGCCGAGATGAACGGCGTCGAGTGACAGTTCGTCCGCAAGTACATCACACGAGCACGGACCGATCCGTTGAACACCGTCGAACAGACCGACATCGATCGCCGTCACCAGCGTCCAGTACGAACCGAAACCCTGGATCACCGCCCACACAGGCGCTGACGGCGGGGGCTTGACATCGCGCCAGGGCCGGCCGCGTCGCGGCATCGTGTTGGTCTTCTTCAGTTCCGGGTATGGGGAATCGATCACCGCGGCGAGAGCAGGATCTTGCCAAAGAAGTCCGACCGCATCATCTTGTCCTGCGCTGCGGCACCCTCCGCCAACGGAAAGACGCTGTCGATCGCTGACTCGAAATTGCCGGTGCAGAACAGATCCCATGCGGGCCGGAATTCGTTGTATCGATAGGGGTCGGACCCGCGAATCTGGATGCCCATGTGGAACATGAAGCCGAGCGAAGGGATAGTCGCTTCGTCACCGGTTGTGTTTCCGCAGTTGACCAACCGGCCGCGCGGCTTCAGCGAGAAGACCGATTGCGCCCACAGCGCCGGACCGACATGATCGAACACCATGTCGACACCGGCACCATCGGTGACTTCGCGTGCCCATGCCGCAACGTCGGTGGTGCGGTTGTCGGTGACGAAGTCGGCGCCGATCTCCAGCCCGCGCGCGCACTTCTCCTCGCCACCCGCTGTCGCCAGAACCGTGGCTCCAGCGTGCTTGGCAAGTTGGATCGCAGCACTCGATACACCACTGCCGGCCGCATGGATCATGATCGTCTCACCGGCTTGGAGGTTGCCCACATCGAACAGGGCATGATGCGCTGTCATCCACGCCGAAGGGAACACGACGGCCTGGTGCCACGACATCGCGTCAGGAACCGGATGCACGTGCGTGGCCGGAGCGAGACACAGCTCTGCGTATCCGCCGGCGACAGTGCCCCCGATCACGCCGAGCTCGCCGTACAGGTCGCCCATCCCGGTCAGCTTCGAACCGAGCGGCACCTCCGAGAGGGATGGATCGACCACCACACGGTCACCGATTCGCACATCATCGACCTCGTTGCCCACGTGCTCGACCACGCCGACGACATCCATCCCGGCGATGTGCGGAAGCGTGAAGCCAGGCATGAGGAACCATCCGTTGCGCTGGACGATGTCGAGATGGTTCAAGGCGGTGGCTTCGACACGGATCACGACATCTTTGGCACCCGGGGCGGGGTCTTCGACAGCGGTGTATCGGAGAACCTCCGGCCCGCCCGTTTCGCTATACAGCAACGCCTTCATCGTGAGCCTTCCTGAGACGTTGCCTCGACTGGACTGATGGTCAGTCCATACTCTCACGCCCCATCCAAACCCGAGGCTTTCGCGCGCGTGGAGGCTTTCGCGCGCGTGGAGGCTTTCGCGCGCGTACGGGCGGGCGCGAAAGCCTCGCTTGGGGCGATCGGCCTGGTGGACGGTCAGGATCTCGGGCGGGCCGGTAGGGTCTGAGGTCGGCTTCCCCCGTCTGTGTCAGTTCGAACACACGGGAGGCCCCCATGCACTCGTTGACTCCTGCCTCGCTTCGCTGGCTCGCCCAGCATCACGGCATGATCTCGACCACGCGCCTTGTTATCTGCGGGGTTTCTCGAAGAGCCGTCACGACTGCGTCGCTGCCTCCGTCGTCGTGGTTG
>JANOEM010000733.1:0-18442 GCA_031413195.1 Actinomycetes bacterium | reverse complement strand
CCCCAAGAGTCCACATCGACGGGAGGGTTTGGCACCTCGATGTCGGCTCGTCGCATCCTGGGGCTGAAGCAGGTCCCAAGGGTTGGGCTGTTCGCCCATTAAAGCGGTACGCGAGCTGGGTTCAGAACGTCGTGAGACAGTTCGGTCCCTATCCTCCGCAACCGAAGGTGTATTGAGGAAGGCTGTCCCTAGTACGAGAGGACCGGGACGGACGGAGCTCTGGTGTGTCAGTTGTCTTGCCAAAGGCACGGCTGATTAGCCACCTCCGGAAGGGATAACCGCTGAAAGCATCTAAGCGGGAAGCCCGTTCCAAGATGAGTACACCCATGCGGTCAACGCAGTAAGGCCCGTGACAAGACCATCACGTTGATAGGCCGGAGGTGTAAGCACGGTAACGTGTTCAGCCGACCGGTACTAATCGGCCGAGGGCTTGGTTGATACAACAAAATAATCGCTCGTGCTTGCTCTGGAGTCCTTGAGGTCGCAAATGCGACACATTGACACAAGATTTCGGTGGCCATAGCGTCAGGGTCACACCCGTTCCCATCCCGAACACGGAAGTTAAGACTGACAGCGCCGATGGTACTTGGGGGTAGACCCCCTGGGAGAGTAGGTCGCCGCCGAATTTATCGAATCGATTGCCCCCAGCTCCGGCTTGGGGCAATCGGCATTTTTCGGCCCGTTCGGACCTAGCCTTGACGGCCATGCCGACGAGTCCCCAACCCCACCAACGTCCGTCCGTGTCTGGCCGGGGGTCGAGCGATGGTGCTCCTCGTTCGCGGGGCGAGGGCGCGCCGCGGGGCAATTCTCGTGCTTCCGACGGTCGCAGAGATGGACGCGGAGATGGACGCGCGGATGTCGGCGGGGCCGGCCGATCGGGGAACTCCCGGGGCGGGTCAGGTGGCGCCTCAGGCGGAGCTCGGACGGGCGCCGGTTCCGGTGGCTCGCGCTCCTCACATCAGGTTGGTCGTGGCGGTGGGGGTGCTGGTGGGCGAGCTGGGGGGAGTGAGTTTCGGCCCCGCCCGCCCCGGACCGAAGCTGAGCGACGGTCCTTGGAGGTCAAGGCGGCGAGACCCCCGCGTGACCCCGATGCCGTGGCTGAACCATCCGGGCAGACCCGTGACAAGTGGGTCCCAGATCGGTGGCAGGACGAAGGCCCGCTGCGTGAAGCGGCACGGGGGGCGACAGCGAGGTCAAGAGGAGATGACACCGCGGTCGATGTCGCTCCTGCGAGGGAGCGCCGCTCGGCCGATCCGAAACGGCTCGATCCGGCTTGGGTCGACGAGGTCCAGAGGGAGGCAACTGCGGCGACTTCGGCACGATACATGGAGCGCCTCGCTGCTGCGACCGAGGCGTTGGAACGAGATCGGTATCGCGACTCGCTGCGGATGGTTTCGTCGGTTCTGAAGAACCTACCGAACGTCGGGGCTGCTCACGAAGTAGCGGGTATTGCTCATTACCGCCTCGGCGAGTGGCGCAAAGCGGTGGCCGAGTTGGAGCAGGCGCGGGCGCTGCATCCCACACCGGCGCAATTGCCAATTCTTGCTGACTGCTTTCGGGCGATGCGCCGGTACCGCGAGGTCGACGAGATCTGGCGTGAGATTCGTGAGAGTTCGCCGGCGCCAGAGGTGATGGCGGAGGGCCGGATCGTTGCTGCCGGAGCCCTGGCCGATCAGGGCGATCTCGCCGGCGCCTTGAAGCTCCTGCTCCGCGTCGCCGACGCTCCCAAGCGAGTTCGCGACTATCACCTCAAGCAGTGGTACGTCATCGGTGATCTGTACGACCGTTCGGGGGACATTCCGCGGGCGCGCAACTTCTTCAAGAGGGTCGCCCAGGTTGATCCTCGGTACGCCGATGTCGGTGACCGCCTCGCAACCCTCGGTAGGCGTTGAGGGGCCGCCGGCCGTCATTTCCTGATCCGAGACGACTCTGTCTGACCCTTCATCTACGCTGTTCTGCAGACGGCTTCCCCCTTCTGAAGTTTGCCGGCCCAACGGGACTCTGAGTCTCGGGGCTGATTTCTGTGGAGGTTGATGATGAATCTTGTTGTCTTGAGTGGCCAGTTGTCGAGCGAGCCCACGTCCCGTGAACTTGCGTCGGGTTCTGTGCTGATGACGTTCGAACTGACAACCCGTTGCGAAGATGCCGTTGCGTCGGTTCCCTTGGTGTGGTTCGATCCGCCCAAGCGACTCGCGCTGGCTGCCGGTGACATGGTCGATGCAGTGGGCACTGTTCGTCGGCGTTTCTACCGAGCCGGTGGAGTCACCCAGAGCCGCACCGAGGTTGTTGTGCAGTACATCGGGCGGGCCGGTGACAAGCGCGGCGCGGCCACGCGACGACGGGCGCTCGCACGTGTCCTGGGAGACGAACCGTTGCAGGTACTACGCTGACAACAGCCTTCGGCAATCGGCCGCCGGCGTTGATCTTCAGGAGACGAACTCTGTGGACCTCCACGCGTTGCTCGGTGATGATGCCGATTCCTTGTTGAACCACACCTGTTCGGGCATCACCAAAGAACAGATCCATCAGCCAGGCCCCGACTTCATCGATCGGGTGACTTCGGACAGCGATCGATCGCCGCAGGTGCTGCGCAACCTCGGAGCGCTGTACGGCCACGGCAGGTTGGCCGGCACCGGGTACGTGTCGATTCTTCCGGTCGACCAAGGCATCGAGCACTCCGCGGCCGCCTCCTTCGCGCCAAATCCGCTGTACTTCGATCCATCGAACATCGTCGAACTCGCGATTGAGGGCGGCTGCAACGCCGTCGCCACCACATTCGGTGTGCTTGGTTCGATCAGTCGCAAGTACGCACATCGAATCCCGCTGATCGCCAAGATCAACCACAACGAGTTGATGACGTATCCGAACAAGTTCGATCAGATCATGTTCGGGTCCGTTCAGCAGGCCTATGACCTTGGTGCTGCCGGCGTTGGAGCAACCATCTACTTCGGTTCGGACCAATCCACGCGCCAGTTACAAGAGGTAGCCGTTGCGTTCAAGCAGGCGCACGACCTTGGATTGTTCACCGTGTTGTGGTGTTACACCCGGAACAACGCGTTCAAGCAGGATGGTGTCGACTACCACGTGTCGGCGGACTTGACCGGGCAGGCGAACCATCTCGGCGTGACGATTGAAGCCGACATCATCAAGCAGAAGCTTCCCGAGAACAACGGCGGCTACAACGCGCTACCCGGTTACGGCAAGACGAGCCCACTGGTCTATTCGGACCTGACCACCGATCACCCGATCGACCTCACTCGCTATCAAGTTGCGAATTGCTACATGGGACGGATCCCGTTGATCAACAGCGGAGGCGAGAGCAAGGGTGCCGGAGATCTTGCCGCAGCCGTCAAGACCGCCGTCATCAACAAGCGGGCGGGCGGGCTCGGATTGATCTCCGGCCGCAAGGCTTTCCAGCGACCAATGGTCGAAGGGGTCGAACTGCTCCAGGCGATTCAGGACGTGTACCTGGACGGATCGATCACGATCGCGTAGTGATCGACGAGTCGCCGAGGGGACGCAGCACCAGACCGGTGCGCAGTTTCGGCGTGAAAAACGTGCTCTTCGGCGGCATCAGGAGTCCCTCATCCGCGGTTCGACGGATCTCGGTGATGCTCACCGGGCGGAGCAGTACTCCGGCGTCGGCGGTTCCATCCGTGAGTGCCGAGACCACGTTGTCGACCCCGTGCTGATAGCTCAGGTCGAATTGCGGAACGCGTTGCAAGGCGAACTCGAGCCGGACACTGTCGAGGTCGCGAACACCCTCGAAGCACTCCTCGCGGGGCACCATGAAGGTTCCGTGGCCGTCCTTGTGAACGAGACACAGTGCCCCCCGTTCGATGACTTCGCGGGCATGACCTGCGCCGACGATGCCGGCAGGTGACATCTCGAACAGCGGAGACAGGCTTTCGACCAAAGCCCAATCGGGCACACCGGAGATCAGGCGATGGATTGCGGCGACGCTCAGTTGGTCCTCGACGAGTTCTCCGACGTAGCAGAGTGTCAGTTCGGATGCCAGATCGGTCCGCCCGGTCGCTGCGCGCCGTTGGTCCCGGTAGGTGCGGCTGATCGCGTAACGGTGGTGCCCGTCGGCGATGACGACTGGGGAAGCCGACACAAGAGCGGAGATTGCCTCGATGCGCTGGGGGTCGTCGACCCGCTCGACGAGATGAGTGACGCCGTTTTCGTCGATGCACGAGCCCAACGGTTCTCCCGGGTCGCGCAAGAGGTCGGTCAAACCTGCGGCCATCGAGAGTCCCCAGACCGGCGACAGGTTCGTCTCCGTGGCGATGGTCAGATCGAGTCGATCAGTCTTGGCCTTCGGCGTTGTTCGCTCGTGTGGCAGGACTCCACCAGCACCTTCGTCGACGACCTCGAGGCCTCCGAGGACACCGACCGTCTCGCGATCGCGGCCACTTTCGTCGGTGAATTGCATTCGGTACAGCGTGAACGTCGGAGTCCGGTCGGCGACCAGAACGCCTTCGTCGATCCAGTCGTGCATCCGGGCAGCCGCCATGTCGTAGCGTTGGGCGCCGTCGGATTCCCGTGGTACATCGATTGCGACGATGTTGTGCTTGTCGAGGCTGAGCAGGTTCTTGACGTCGCGCTCTGAGATGACGTCGTACGGAGGCGCGGCAACGAGATCGAGTGATTCGTCGGGCGAGTAGCGGAGAGCGGGAAACGGATCGAAGCGTGGCACGTGTACAGGTTGCCACCTGAGGGCCGACACGGCCACCTCTGGGGCTAGCTGGGATCTTTTCGATGCGGCCGCAGCGACGAAGGAGAGTCACCCGCCGTCTGCCAGACTGTGCGCCATGGTCGCCCCGTTTCCCGTTTTGTGCGACCTCGACGGCGTCGTGTGGTTGTCCGGGGTTCCCATCCCCGGTTCTGTCGACGCGATCCGGCGACTGCGCGAAGCAGGCCATCGCGTGCTCTTCGTGACGAACAACTCCTTCAGCGAGGTAGGCGACCAGGAGGCCGCACTTGGCCGGCTCGGGATTCCGGCAGTCGGCGACGTGCTGACGTCGTCGATGGCGGCGGCTCTTCTCGTGTCGCCTGATGAGCGAGTCATGGTGTGCGGCGGGCCAGGCATCGTCGAGGCGATTGCCGCGCGAGGTGCGCTCGCGGTGAATGTGCCTCCGTACGACGCGGTAATCGTCGGCTTTCATCGCGATTTCGACTACGAGGTGATGCGTAAAGCGTCCGATGCTGTCCGTGCCGGAGCGCGTCTGATCGCAACCAATGATGATGCGACGTACCCGACCCCTGATGGTCCGATACCTGGCGGTGGTTCGATCGTTGCCGGAATTGCGACAGCGAGCGAGGTCGACGCGGTGGTCGCTGGCAAGCCGTTCGAACCAATGGCGGGCCTGGTCCGCAGGATTACAGGCATCGACGATCTGAGTGAGGCCGTGATGGTCGGGGATCGCCCGAGCACCGACGGTCTGATGGCGCTGACACTCGGATGCAGATACGCGCACGTGTGGTCAGGCGTGACTGCTCCCGGAGTCCGGATCTCGCCCAGTCCGTGGATCGAAGGAGCCGACCTCGCATCGATTGCCGATCGAGTGTTGGCCTGACCGCTCCGCCGCCGCTACCGCTGCGCCAATGATTCGACGACAGCGGACCCGGTCGTCCGCATCTGGAGTCTGATCGGTACTACGATCATTTGTATGGCAAAGAACATGATCAAGACGCTCATCGACTCCGGAGTTCAATTCACCGAAGAGTCCCAGGACAAAGCCGAGAAGTTCGTGAAGGAACTCGTCAAGGCGGGTGAGGTCAAGCGCAAGGACGCCGAGTCGACCGTTCAGGCTTTGATCGCTCGCGGCAAGGAGAGCAGCGACCATGCCTTCGGTCAAGTGCAAGCCGAGGTGTCGAAGCAGATGAGTCGCTTCACCGGTCGGATGGACGAAATGGAGGCTCGACTCCAGTCTCTCGCCGACAAGATCGGTGTCAAGGCCAAGGCCAATCTCATTGTGGTGACCAAGAAGGCTGCACCCGCGAAGAAGGCTGCACCCGCGAAGAAGGCTGCACCGGCGAAGAAGGCTGCACCGGCGAAGAAGGCTGCACCGGCGAAGAAGGCTGCACCGGCGAAGAAGGCTGCACCCGCCCAGACATCAGCGTCGAGCTGATTTCTTGAGCCGTAGGCGTCGGCTCGACGCGGAGCTGCTTCGTCGAGGCCTGGTCCAGAGCCGGTCCGACGCTGTTGAAGCGGTTGAATCACATCGAGTTCTGGTCAACGGCGCGATCGCCGACAAGTCTTCCCGACAGGTCGACCCGTCCGACGCGATCGTCATCGAAGGACCTCCGCGACGGTTCGTCTCGCGTGGAGGCGACAAACTGGATGCAGCCCTTGCTGCGTTTGCGATCGATGTCGCCGGTCTCAAGGTGCTGGATGCCGGCGCGTCCACCGGAGGTTTCACTGATTGCCTCCTGCAGCGCGGGGCTGCTGAGGTCGTGTCCGTGGATGTCGGGCACGGCCAGTTGCACCCAAAGATCCGCGACGACACCCGTGTGATCGTCTTGGAGAAGTACAACATCCGGAACCTGCGGGTCGCCGATATCGGAGGTCCGGTCGAAGCAGCGGTCGCAGACCTGTCCTTCATCTCGCTCACCCGGGTGATCGGGCCGATCATCGACGCCTGCCTGCCTGGAGCCGACGTCGTCTTGCTGGTCAAGCCACAGTTCGAAGCCGGCCGCCAGGAAGTAGGCAAGGGCAAAGGCGTGATCACGGATCCTGCCATTCATGAGCGAGTTCGTGAGGAAATCGCCGAGGCGCTGGTCGAGAGCAGGTGCACTGTGCTCGGTTGGATCGATTCTCCGATCACCGGCGGTGACGGTAACCGTGAATTCCTTGTGCACGCCTGTGCCCCTGGGCAAGGATCGCCGTTGTGACCTCCGTGTTGATCGTTGCCCATCACCAGCGAGCCGAGGCCGCCGCGCTCACTCGTACCGCGGCGGACTGGTTGCGCGATCGAGGACACGACGCGTGGGTGACTCCCGGCGATGCAGCGGCCCTCGAACTGTTGGACCTCGCGGCTGATCGTTTGCCGGCCGAGGCCGGTCTGGCTCTGAGCCTTGGTGGTGATGGCACGATCTTGAGAACGATCAAGCTGCTCGATGGCGCCGCGGTGCCGGTGATCGGTGCAAATGTCGGTCAACTGGGCTACCTGGCTGAGATCGAGCCTCCGGGGTTGTTACCGGCACTCGAGCGATTCTTCGGCCACCCGGAGGGCGCCGGAGAGTGGCGGATCGAGGAACGGATGATGCTCCAGATCTCGGTCAACCGGGTGGTGGGCGACTTCTTGGAAGTCCAGGGATCCGATCAATCGGTACCGAGGCCAGGAGAACTCACGAGCTGGCGCGCACTGAACGAGGTGGTCCTCGAGAAAGGCGAAAGCGGCCATACGGTTCGGTTGCACGTCAGCATCGATGGTGCGCCGTTCACGTCGTATGCGGCGGATGGGTTGATCATCGCAACGGCGACCGGCTCGACTGCCTACTCGTTGTCGGCGCGGGGCCCGGTGGTCTCGCCCGAGCATCGTGCGATGTTGCTCACGCCCGTCTCACCGCACATGCTTTTTGACCGGTCGTTGGTCCTCGATCCCGATGAGCCGATTCGGATCGAGGTCACGGGATACCGCCCGGTGGAGGTTTCAGTCGACGGTCAACGGGTGATCACCCTGGCCGAGGGCGATACCCTCGACTGCGTGCCGGCAACGGAGTCGGCTCGGTTCGTGCGGTTCGGTCCGCGCCGCTTCCACCAGATCCTGAAGGCCAAGTTCGGTTTGCACGATCGGTGACAGATCCAGGTATTCCACCTGAGACACAGAGGGCGACCTGAAACACAAGACTTGAACACAAGGGCCACATGACATGGAGAACTCACCGAAGACGACAATCGCCGAATCCCGCGTCGCGGGTGGGTGACACCGGGTGTTGACCGAACTGCACATCGAAAACCTGGGAGTCATCGACAGTCTCGACTTGGTGCTCGGTCCCGGGTTGAGCGCGCTCACCGGAGAAACCGGCGCCGGCAAGACAATGCTGATCGAAGCGATCAGCCTGCTGGTGGGCGGTAGGGCGGATGCCGGGATCGTCCGGCCGGGAGCGCTCGAAGCACGCGTCGAGGGTCGATTCGTTGCCGATGGCGAAGAGTTCATTCTGGCCCGGGTGATTCCCGCCGATGGTCGCTCGCGTTCCTACGTCAACGGTCGCCTCGCCACGGTTTCGACGCTGGCCGAGATCGGAGCGGGACTCGTCGATCTGCACGGTCAGCATGCGCATCAGAGCCTGCTCGGGACCTCTACGCAGCGCGGTGCTCTGGACCATTTCGGCAACGTCGATCTTGGTCCGCTTCGTGCGACGCGTGCACGCGTGACCGAGATCGACGCTTCGCTCGCCGCGCTCGGAGGAGACAGCCGGTCTCGTGTGAGAGAAATCGATCTTCTCCGCTTTCAGGTCGGCGAGATCGGCGACGCAAACCTCACCAGCGTCGATGAAGAGAGCGAACTCGACCTGCTCGAGGATTCCCTCGCAGGCGCAGTCGCCCATCGAGACGCCGCGCTCTCTGCACTCGAGCTCTTGCATCGCGAAGGTGGTGCAATCGACCAACTCGGAGATGCTGCCGCTCTCCTGGCAACGCGCGGTCCCTTCCAGAACGTGACCGAGCGGCTCCAGTCGGCGATGGCCGATGTCGTCGACGCCGCCAGCGACCTACGCACTGCCGGGGAAGGAATCGAAGAGGATCCCGAGCGGCTTGCACGGGTGCGCAACCGCCGGCAGATGCTGCGAGACCTTCGTCGAAAGTACGGCGACAGCCTGGCCGACGTCATTGCGTTCCACGATGAGAGTGCTCAGCGTCTGGGCGAACTCGAGTCCTACGATGCACGAGCCGAGGAGTTGGAGCAAGATCTCGCTGTCGCGAGAAGGGCGGCCGATGTCGCGGCGGCAGTCGTTGGCCAAGCGCGCCGCGCCGCCGCACCTCGGCTTGCAGCCGCAGTCGAGTCCCACCTTCGCGAACTCGCGATGCCGCACGCTGATCTGGCGGTCGAGGTGGGCGAGGACCCCGGCGACGACGTGGTGTTTCTCCTGTCCGCGAATCCGGGTTCTCCACTTCTGCCGCTCACGAAAGTGGCGAGTGGCGGCGAACTCGCGCGCACAATGCTCGCGCTCCGCCTGGTCCTGTCGGAGGACCCGAGCACGCTGGTGTTCGACGAGGTGGATGCTGGGATCGGAGGTACCGCCGCGATCTCCGTTGCGAAGGCACTCGCCAACCTCGGTCACAAGCACCAGGTCCTGGTCGTCACCCACCTTCCGCAGGTCGCGGCATTTGCGGCGACACAAGTGGTCGTTCGCAAACACGTCGATCATGGAGTGACCACGGCGACTGCTCTGCGCGTCGATGGAGAACGTCGTGTGGACGAGATTGCGCGAATGCTGTCGGGGTTGTCCGAGAGCAAGTCTGCCCGCGAGCACGCGATCGAGTTGTTGGGACAACCTCTGCGATGATCCGCGCCTCGGCCCTTCGGGCTTGGGTACACTGATCTCCCGTCATGGTTGTCGATGTACGGGAGTGGTTCACATGCCAAAGCACATTTTTGTGACAGGGGGCGTCGCCAGCTCGTTGGGTAAGGGCCTGACCGGTTCGTCGCTCGGTCGGCTGCTCAAGATGCGGGGACTTCGGGTCACGATGCAAAAGCTCGACCCGTACATCAACATCGATCCGGGCACGATGAATCCTTTCGAGCACGGCGAGGTGTTCGTCACCGATGACGGGGGTGAGACCGACCTCGACCTCGGCCATTACGAGCGCTTCATCGACGAGCCGCTGAGTCGGAACAGCAACGCCACGACAGGGTCGATCTATCAGGCGGTACTGGCAGCTGAACGCCGAGGTGACTACCTCGGCAAGACCGTGCAGGTGATTCCGCACATCACCGACGAGATCAAGCGGCGGATCAAGCGTCTCGCGACCGACGACGTCGACGTGGTGATCACCGAAGTCGGCGGAACCGTTGGTGACATCGAGATTCTGCCCTTTCTGGAGGCGATCCGTCAGTTTCGCAAGGAAGTCGGACGAGACAACGTGTGCTACGTGCACGTGACCCTCGTGCCGTTCATCGGGCCGAGTGGCGAGCAGAAGACGAAGCCGACCCAGCACAGCGTCACCGAACTGCGCAGCCGGGGCATCCTGCCCGACGTGATTGTTTGCCGGAGCGAAGAACCACTCAGCCTGAACTTGAAGCGCAAGATCAGCAATCTGTGCGATGTCGACGAGAAGGCGGTCGTCAACGCAGCCGATGCTCGCAACATCTACGAGCTGCCGTTGATCCTCCACGACGAAGGGTTCGACGACGTCGTGTGCGAGGTGCTTCGGATTGATGCTCCGCTGGATCTCTCGTCGTGGTCGCAGGTGGTCGCAAACGTCGAAGCAGCGACCAGCCCGGTCAAGATCGGTCTGATCGGTAAGTACATCGACCTCCAGGATGCGTACCTGTCGGTTGCCGAGAGTCTCCGCCATGCCGGTTTCCACCACGGGGCCAAAGTCGAGATCGACTGGATCCAGGCGGAAGAGGTCGAGGGTCTGCTCACAGCTGGCCGCCTCGCCGATCTCGATGGGATGCTCATTCCCGGCGGGTTCGGCAGCCGCGGCATCGAAGGCAAGATCGCGGCGGCGGAATACGCCCGCCTGCAGAACCTGCCTTGCCTCGGAATCTGTCTCGGGATGCAGGTGATGACGATCGAGTTCGCCCGCCACGTGCTTGGAATGCAGGATGCAAACTCGACCGAGTTCGACACGACCACCCACTACCCGGTGATCGACTTGATGGTCAGCCAACGCGACATCAGCGACAAAGGTGGCACGATGCGCCTCGGGGCGTACTACGCGGTGTTGACCCCCGGATCCAAGGTCGCCGAGGCCTACGGCGAGCCGGTCGTGAGTGAGCGTCACCGGCACCGCTACGAGTTCAACTCCAATTACCGCAATCGGTTCGAGGCTGCTGGATTCGTGTGCAGCGGCACGTCACCGGACAAGCGGCTGGTCGAGTTCATCGAGCTTGCCGACCACCCATTCTGGGTCGGCACCCAGGCTCATCCCGAGTTCAAGAGCAGGCCCGACCGGGCACACCCGTTGTTCCGTGAACTGATCGCAGCATCGCTTGCCCGCCGTGCGGCTTGTGACGCTGAAGCTGTCTCTCCGGAGGACTTCGGGCTGCCTGCACCAGTCACGCAGATCGTGGCGTGACAGACCCTGGTCCGCGCGACGCGCCGGGCTTTCGCCACCTCGGCGATCGACTGGCGCATCAGGGGTACATCTGGCACGTCGCCGTTGCGACGTTCGAGGCGCCGGATGGTTCGACCTTTGAACGAGACGTGGTCCGGTCACCCGGGGCCGTCGCCGCGGTACCCCTGCTCTTCGACGCGGAGGGGAACGCCTCGGTCGTTCTCGTTCGCCAGTTCCGCAGCCCATTCGACGACTACGTGCTCGAGATCCCTGCTGGGATGCGCGACGTGGCGGGCGAGCCCACGGCGACGACAGCCGCACGGGAATTGGAGGAAGAAGTCGGGCTTCGACCGGGGCGTCTGCAGCCGTTGACGCAGTTCTATCCCTCGGCTGGGATGACGGACTCGGTCCTGCATCTCTTCCTTGCCACCGAGCTCGAGGTGGTTGACCAGCGCCCGCACGGTCCCGAGGAGCAACACATGGAGGTCGTCCACCTCCCGCTCGGGACGGCGTTGGAGATGGTGGAACGTGGAGAGATCCACGATGCCAAGACGATCATCGGGTTGCTGTTGGTTGCTCGACAGCTCGATCGCGGTGACCTCGGTCGACCAACACCTCCACCCGACCCAACGGATCTGGAGCGGTGATGACTGCCGGCGTACGCCCGCGACGCAAGGCCGTCGAGCATTCGGATCTTCGGTCACCTGGTCTGGCGGCAGAGGCCGAGGAGTTCCTGACCTGGATGGCGACCGAACGTGGGCGGGCACGCAACACACTGGCGGCGTATCGACGAGATCTGGGCACCTACTGCGATTGGCTCGCGTTGCATGGCGTGGGTCTCGTCGACGTTTCGAACAGACGTGTAGTCGATTTCGTCAACGAGCGGGTGCTCCTCGGGGCAGCTCCGGCCAGCGTCGCGCGCCAATTGGCAGCAATCCGGATGTTGCATCGGTTCATGGTCGAGGAAGGAAGCCGTCTCGACGACCCCACCGCAAACCTCGACGGCGTGAGAGTGCCGGCGGGGATTCCGAAGCCGCTCAGCGAAGCCGAGGTCGCATCGTTGCTGGCCGCGGTTGTTGGGCACGAGCCGGTGTCGTTGAGGGACCGAGCGCTGCTCGAGTTCTTGTACGCGACGGGTGCCCGGATCAGCGAGGCCGTCGGGCTCTCGCTGGGCGATCTCGACGTCGAGACGGGTTTGGTCCGCCTGTTCGGCAAAGGGTCGAAGGAACGAATCGTCCCATTCGGTCGCGCGGCGGGTGATGCGATCACCGCCTGGCTCGCTCCGGGTGGCCGGCCCATGATGGAACCGCTGCGGTGGGCCCGCAGAGGCGACGCCGAGGCCCTGTTCTTGAACCATCGCGGAGCTCGGCTGAGCCGGCAGTCGGCGTGGTTGATCGTCAGCACTTACGGCCGTGCATGCGGCTTGGACAAGCAGTTGTCCCCGCACGTGCTGCGCCATTCGTGCGCCACGCACCTGCTCGATCACGGAGCTGATCTGCGGATCGTGCAGGAGATGCTCGGGCACGCCTCGATCAGCACGACTCAGATTTACACCAAGGTGTCCCAGGAGCGGCTCTGGGATGCGTACCGGTCGGCGCATCCTCGGGCCCTCGGCAGGCACTGAGCTCGATGGATCGTTCTTCGTCCTTGTCGCATCTCGCGAAGAGGTTCGCTGGAATGCTGTCGCGCCGGCCAGTCACCGACGCCGACGCCGGCTGGGTCGATGAGCGGCTGACCGACGGTGAATCTGCGCTCTGGCATCGGTTACCAGTCGGCGATCAGCGGCACAGCCTGATGGTCGCTCACCGCCTGGTCGGCGATCTCGGCGATCCGAGCCGGGAGGAAGTCGCCGCTGCCTTGCTGCACGACATCGGCAAGCTCGCGAGCGGGCTCGGCGTCTGGGCGCGGGTCCTTGCGACCGTCGTCGGCCCGAGGACGGATCGGTTCCGGATGTATCACGACCACGAATCGATCGGCGCGAACATGTTGACCGAGGTCGGAGCAGACCCAACGACAGTCGCGCTCGTTGGTGGCACTTCGACTGACCGTCGAGCCGCCGACGCGCTCCGGCGCGCCGACGACATCTAGATGTCGTGAGCCGCAAACTGAATGTCTCAACCGCACATTTGTGTGCGGTTGAGACATTCAGTTCGGCAACGACGCAGATGAGCGGCCCGCGAGACGCAAGGTCGGAATGGGGCGAGGTCGGAATTGGGGCGAGGTCGGAATTGGGGCGAGGTCAGAATGGGGCGAGGTCAGAATGGGGCGAGCAACCCAATGTGCCGGTGAGCCCGAGCGAGCGTGGCGGATGCAACGATGCGGGCCTTTTGTGCGCCTTTGATGAGCAACGATGAGAGTTCGCCGCGATCATCCATCAGTTCGCCGTAACGGGCTTGTATCGGTCGGAGCAGCTCGATCACCGCTTCGCCGGTAGCGGCCTTGAGTGCTCCATACTGCGAGTAATCGGCGGCCACATCTTGCGGAGCTCGTCCGGTAGCCGCAGCGTGGATCTCGAGCAGGTTACTGATTCCGGGTTTGGCGGCCCGGTCGAAACGAACGTCGGTCTCGCTGTCGGTGACTGCCCGTTTGAACTTCTTGAGGATCGACGCCGGGTCATCGAGCAGGCCGATCAAGCCGGCGTCGGTGTTTGCCGACTTGCTCATCTTCGAGCCCGGATCCTGCAGATCCATGACGCGAGCCCCAGACTTCGGGTGCACGGCCTTGGGGACGCGGAAGGTGTCGCCGAAGCGATTGTTGAATCGCATCGCAATATCGCGAGTGATCTCGATGTGCTGGCGCTGATCCTCGCCGACAGGCACTTCGTCGGCGTCGTAGAGGAGGATGTCGGCGGCTTGCAGCGCTGGGTAGGTGAACAGACCGGCCGAGATGAACTCACCCTCTCTACGAGCCGTCTTGTCCTTGAACTGGGTCATCCGGCTGAGCTCACCGAAGCTGACCGTGCACTCCATGATCCATCCGAGTTGGGGGTGTTCGGGGACATGGCTCTGGACGAACACGGTCGCGACGTCGGGGTCGAGCCCGACTGCGAACAGCATCGCCGCGAGTTCTACCGTGACCTGGCCGAGGACTCCCGGCTTCTCGGTGATGGTGAGCGCATGGAGATCGACGATTCCGTGGAATGCATCACATTCGTGCTGGTTCGTTACCCACGGCCGCAACGCCCCGAGATAGTTTCCGAGGTGGACGTCTCCCGTGGGTTGGATGCAGGACAGGACTCGAGTCACGTGGCAAGGCTAACGAGAGCATCGCTTCGGCGCTTCGTCGATTACGACGCGTGCCGCGCCCGGAGTTGCCAGTCGAGGCGGGCCGCGTGCCTGCCAGTAACCGTGCCTGCCAGTAACCGTGCCTGCCAGTAACCGTGTCTGCCAGTAACCTGTGAACACGATGGCCTACGACGTGACGACTCCCGTGTTCGAGGGCCCATTCGATCTTCTCCTTCATCTGATCCTTCGAGAGCAGGTGGACATCTACGAGGTCTCGCTGTCGACCATCGTCAACGCCTACCTGGCCGAGGTCGAGAAGTTACAAGCGATCGATCTGGATCTGGCCACCGAATTCCTCCTGATCGCATCGACTTTGGTCGAACTCAAGGCCCGTCGGCTGCTCCCCGGCCGGGCCGATATCGACCTCGACGACGAGTTGTCGCTGTGGGAAGAGAGAGACCTGCTGCTGGCTCGACTGCTCGAGTGCAAGACCTTCAAGGACGTAGCCGCCGTTCTCGCCGGACTCGCCGACGAGGCGGATCGAACATTCGGTCGTGCTGTCGGTCCGGACGATCGGTTTTCGGCGCTCGTGCCTGACTTGTTCGAAGGGCTGATGCCCCGCCACGTGCACGTCGCGTACATCCGGGCAACGACGCCGAAACCTGTTCCGGTCGTCGACCTGTTCCACGTGTCGGCGGTTCGAGCCAGCGTGGCCGATGCGGTGACAGAACTCCTGGACGAGCTTCCGCGGGTTGGGCGAATCTCGTTCCGGCGCCTGACCGGTGGATTGGTCGAGCGTCTCGAAGTCATCGTGAGGTTCCTCGCGCTGCTCGAATTGTTCAAGCAGGGGCTGGTCGAGTTGGATCAGACCGAGCGATTCGGTGACATCGATATTGTCTGGCTCGCCGGCGGCGAACCGGTGTCGGTCGGCGCGATTGCCATTGACGACTACGAAGGCTGACCATGTTCGATGAAGAAGTGTCCGATGAAGAAGTGTCCGATGAAGAAGTGTCCGATGAAGAAGTGATCGAAGCAGTTGAAACGGCTGTTCCGCCGGACGCGCAGACCGTGGGTGCCGAGACCGTGCGGGCGATCGAGGCGATCGTCCTCGTGGCAACCGAGCCGGTCCCGACGGATCAGCTCGCGCAGTTACTCGAGCAACCGGGCGAAGTCGTCGATTCCTTGTGTCGCGGTCTTGCCGAGTCGTACGAGATTGCAGGTCATGGGTTCGAATTGGTCGAGGTCGCGGGCGGCTGGCGATATCAGACGGCGCCCGACATGTCGCCGTACGTCGAACGTTTCCTCCTCGACGGGCAGCGGTCGCGAATGAGCGGGGCAGCGCTGGAGACACTTGCGATCGTGGCCTACAAGCAACCGATCTCGCGAGCCCAGATCGCATCGATCCGGGGTGTCGATCCTGATGGCGTCCTGCGCACATTGGTTGGGCGTGGTTATGTCACGCAGGTGGCTATCGATCCGGGTCCTGGTCAAGCGGTGCTGTTCGGCACGACTGCACAGTTCCTCGACAAGCTTGGCCTGAACTCGCTCTCGGACCTGCCAGCGTTGGCCGAGTTCGTGCCGGGCGCCGAGGTCGTCGAAGCGCTGGAGTACGGCCTTCGCGCGCCTGACGCCGACCCGAAGCAGCTCCGCAGCAACATCCCGTCGCTGCCGGGCGAGGACGTCGAGCTGCCGGGCTCGCCGTGACGGATGGCTCCACAGGGTCGAGCGGGCGACCGATCGAGAAGCCGCTCTGGGAGCAATGGGCTGATCAACGTGCGCTTGCGACGGGAGACCGGTTGCAGAAGGTCTTGGCGGTCCGTGGTTGGGGGAGCCGGCGAGTGTGCGAGGACATGATCTCGCAAGGTCGCGTCACCGTCAACGGAGCGCCGGCGGTGCTCGGTCAACGCGTCGACGTCGAAACCGACGTGGTCGAAGTTGACGGGGTCAAGATCGGGCTGCAGCCCGACCTTGTCTACTACCTGCTCAACAAGCCGGCCGGAGTGATCACGACGGCGAATGATCCGCAAGGGAGAACGACCGTGGTGTCGCTGGTCCCGAGCGAGCCGAGAGTGTTCTCCGTCGGTCGGTTGGATGTCGAGACCGAAGGTTTGCTGCTCCTGACCAACGACGGGGACCTCGCCAACCGGATCTCCCACCCGAGTCACGGTGTCGAGAAGGAGTACCTCGCCCATGTGGCCGGCAACGTGCCGGGAAATCTGCTCCACCGCCTGCGCGAAGGAATCGAACTTGACGATGGCCAAACCGCGCCTGCTCGAGTCAGCCAACTCAGCCCCGGTCTGCTCCGGATCACCATTCACGAGGGACGCAACCGTCAGGTGCGCCGGATGTGCGAGGCGATCGGCTTTCCTGTCAATCGCCTCGCGCGTGTACGAATCGGACCATTGCGCGACGCATCACTCGTCCCCGGACAATACCGAACACTGACGATGGACGAGGTTCGTCAATTGATCGAAGCGGTTGCGGGCGCACCGCGCAGCTACGATCGTCGGCCGTGACAACGCAGCGGTGCGCCAACATCATCGGGCTTGGTCTGATCGGCGGATCAATTGGCCTGGCGTTGCGCGAGCGGGGTTGGTACGTCTGCGGTGACGACAAAGACCAGAGCAGAATCGACCAGGCGCTCTCGCTCGGAGCCCTCGACGAGCAGGGTTTGTCGGAGACAGGAGAGGTGACGTTCGTCGCGACGCCCGTGCTCTCGGTTGCTGACCAGGTGAAGCGGGCGCTCAGCGAGACAACCGGCTACGTGACCGATGTCGGCAGCGTCAAAGGCGCGATTGCGGCGGCCATCGACGATCCCCGATTCATCGGTGGACACCCGATGGCGGGAAGTGAGCTCGAAGGTCTCGACGGCGCCGATGCGACGATGTTCACCGGTGCGGTCTGGGTGTTGACCCCGACATCGACGACAGCGGACACGACGTTCGCCGCGATGGCCTCGCTCGTCGCCACACTCGGTGCAGAGGTGGTCGCGCTCGACCCGGATCGGCATGATCAACTCGTCGCTGTCGTCAGCCACGTGCCGCACCTGGCAGCGGCGACGCTGATGGGTTTGGCATCCGAGCGAGCCGAGGAACATGGTGCCCTGCTGCGGCTCGCGGCAGGAGGTTTCCGGGACATGACCCGGATTGCCAGCGGCCACCCCGGAATCTGGCTCGACATCTGCGCTGAGAACCGCGAGGCGATCCTGAGCGGCTTGGACGGCTTGATCGATGGACTCCGCCGAATGCGCGACATCGTCCGTGACGACGACCGGGCCGCTTTGCACGATCAACTCCGGCGCGCGCGCCACGCCCGGACGAACCTTCCGACTCGCGCCACCCAGCCGAGCGAACTGGCCGAGGTCCGGATCCCGATACCGGACCGCACCGGGGCCGCCGCCGAAGTGTTCACCCTCGCTGCCGAACTGGGCGTGAACATCTCGAGCTTCGAGGTCGTTCACAGTGTCGAAGGTAACCGTGGCGTCGCGATCGTCCTCGTCGATGCAGATTCGGCCGAACTTTTCCGCGGTGGCCTGATCGCGCGTGGTTTCCGCCCAGCCGTGCAGCGACTGGACTGAGCAAGCGTGTCCGCGCAGTCATTCAAAGGTTCACCTGAGGGCACTCGCTATCGAGTGCATCCCGTCGGCCACCCCTTGAATGCTTCAGTGGTCGTCCCGGGAAGCAAGAGCATCGCCAACCGGGCTGCCATCTGTGCGATGTTGGCGGACGGGAAGTCTGTTCTGTCCAATGTCCCCGATGGCGACGACACATCGGCGATGCTCGAGTGCATCTCAGTCCTTGGTGCGGGCATCGAGAGTCGCTCCGACGATTCGACGATCGTTGCGATCAGCGGCACGGGTGGCTTGCTCTGCGAGGGGCCATTGCGACTGAATGCTCGGCTGGCCGGGACGACATCGAGGTTCGTCACAGCCCTGTGTGCGATCGGAACCGGCGACTACGAGATCGACGGGCAGCCGCCGCTGCGGACC
>JANOEM010000732.1:0-1917 GCA_031413195.1 Actinomycetes bacterium | reverse complement strand
TGCATGTTGATCTTGAGCAGCTTCTTGTTCTGGAGGACGAACGGGTCCTGGCCGGTGGTCTCCTTGAACTGCTCGAACATCGTTCCGTGAATGGTCATGTCTCGTACTCCTCGGGTCGCAATCGCAGACGGTGCCGATGCTAGCCAGCGCGTGGCCGGCAACGGCCGATCCGAGTTGACTCACTCATTATCTCCGCGTGGCTGGTTTCGTTGCCTCATCTGGGAATCTCCGTTTCGGGTGGTTTCCGGCTACGCCTGAGCGATGGAGCTATCGATGGGTGAACGGCAAGCGGTGACGAACCGGTTGGCAGCGAAGTACAAGCGGGCGGGCCGTACCGAAAAGTCCGAGATTCTGGATCAGTTGGTCGAGTTGTCGGGGTGGCATCGCGACCATGCGAGGGCGTAGTTGCGTCAGGCGGGAACGGTTCGGGTCCTCACCCCACGCAAGGCCCGGGTCCCGACTTATGACGCGATGATCATCGCGGCGTTGGTCGTGTGCTGGGCGGTCGCCCGGAACCCCGCTGGGAAGCGTCTCGCCCCGCTGTTGGCGTCGTTGGTGCCGATGCTGCGTAGTGAAGGCCTGCTGAGCATCGACGACACCCAAGCGGCCCTGCTGATCGCGATGAGCCCGGCGACGATCGACCGGCGGCTCGCGCCCACCAAATCGGCGCAAGGGTTTTCGGGCCGTTCCCACACGAAACCGGGGTCGATGTTGAAGTCGCAGATCCCGATCCGAACCTGGTCCGAATGGGATGACACGACACCAGGGTTCGTCGAGATCGACCTCGTCGGCCACGAAGGCGGCAACAGTCACGGCGAGTTCTGCTTCACGCTCACCATGGTCGACATCGCGACGGGGTGGACGGTGAACCGCAGTGTGTTGAACAAATCAGCGATCGGTGTTGTCGCAGCGATCAAGCACGCGTCAGCCCGGTTCCCGTTCCCGATCGTCGGTATCGACTCCGATAACGGATCAGAGTTCATCAACGCTCACCTGTTCGACTACTGCGAGACCAACAAGATCACTTTCACCCGGTCCCGACCAGGGAACAAGAACGACGGCTGCCATGTCGAGCAGAAGAACTGGACCCATGTCCGCACCCTCGTCGGCTACATGCGATACGACACACCCGCAGAGCTCGATGTGTTGAACCAGATCTGGGATCTCGACACGCCGTTCACGAACCTGTTGTTGCCTCAACAGAAGCTGATCTCCAGGGAACGTGTCGGGGCGAAGGTCATCAAACGCCACGACCAAGCTCGCACCCCACACCAACGCGCTCTGGACGCCGGCGGGATCACAGCGGCCCGCAAAGCCCAACTCACCCGAACCCCTCAACAAGATGAAACCCGGCCGGACCTCGAGGGAGATCGACATCCTCGTCGACCAGCTCGAACGCCTCTCACTCACGACTCCCCGGACCCGGTCACCCCACATCAACCAGGCGTTCAACCATCGCGACCGTCCGGAGCTATTAGGTGAGGCAACGAAGACCGCTACCCGGTGATTCTCACGTGAGGCAACGAATCACCCTTCCCGGAGGTTTTGACATGAGGCAACAGGGATCACCGGAAGTCCCTCGAGGCGGCACCCGCGGCGAGGGGGAAGGTCTCGAGCGCATGGGCGATGACATTGACGACCCCCTCGGAACGTTCGAGCCGACCACGAACCATCAGCGCCGGGGCCCGCCGGGCAACGATCCGGTAGCGGGTCCAACACCCGAGCGAACACACCACGTTGATGAGGCCCGTCTCGTCCTCGAGGTTGATGAACATCGTCCCGCCCGCCGTCGCCGGTCGTTGACGATGGGTGACCACCCCCGCCACCACGACGTTCCGATCCGCCTCGGCCGTCTTCAACTCCACAGCCGTGAGTACCCCGAGCGCTGCGAGGCGTTCGCGGTGGAAGATCGTCGGA
>JANOEM010000731.1:0-2961 GCA_031413195.1 Actinomycetes bacterium | reverse complement strand
ATGGGCACGGACAGCGGTGTCGGGCACCACGGCTCGAACGCGGAGGAGCTGCAGCTCATGTGTGAAGCCGGCATGACCCCGATGCAGGCGATCGTCGCGTCGACGAAGACGGCGAGCGAGTGCATCCACATGTCGCACGACGTCGGCACGCTCGAGGCGGGCAAGTACGCAGACCTGCTGATCGTCGACGGCGATCCGCTCGATGACGTGCGCATTCTGCAGGACAAAGGGCGATTGCCGTTGATCATGCAGGGCGGGCGACAGCACAAGAACGCGCTCTAGAGCTCGCCGCGAAACAATCGGGAGAGCATCGCGCGCGGAGTAGCGTCGAACCAGTAACGTTTGCTCTCGACACGTGGCGCGGCACGCCACCGCCGCACGATCGCCATCAATCGTTGCCCGGAGTCGGCACGGGATGTCACTGCGCCCCTTCGCGGGTTCGAATCGTCATCGAGCGCGGATGACTGAAGCGGCTCACTGTCGTGCGACGACGTGCCGTCGACCGGATCGAGGCTGCCGCCCGTGCCGGATGTGCCGCTGATCGGCACCAAGCTCTCGCCGCCGGGCACGGATGCCTCGGCCTTGAATGTGGCCGTGTACGTCGTGGCGGATGTTGGTGTGGTGATCGTGTGCGTCATTGCGCCGCTGTCGGACCATGACTGGAATGTCCATGGCGCTGACGTGATCGTTTGGGGCGACGTCGTGCCGATGCTGCGCTGCATGCCTTGCACGCTGTTGAACGTGTAGGGAGCGGTGAATGGCTGGCCATCGACCGTGATCGTCAGTCCGGCGCGTGTGGTTGTGACGATGAGCTGTGTCGTGCGAGGCGACACGTCGCGGTAGACCGTGTGCGTCATGTTGCCGCTGTCGCGCACCGTGAGATAGATCCGGTACCAAACGTTGGTCGCGGTCTCGCCAGTGCTAGGGATAACAAATGACCCCGTCTTCGAGCCAGTGGTCGCGGCCATGAACGGATGCGTGTGCGACGCGTGGTGGAAGTCGATCTGCCACGTGAAGGCGCTGGCGGGCAGCGTGCCGTCTTGCGTATCTGTTCCGGTGCCGCTGTAGTTGATCGTATTGCCGGCTGCGTACGTCGTACCGTTCGTTGGCGACGAGATCGTCGCGACAGGTGCGGTGTTCGCTGTCACGGTGAGCGTTGCCTGGTTGCTCGTCGCGTTGCCGTATGCGTTTGTCGCCACACAGCGGAACTGCGCGTTGTTGTCACCGATTGCGGTCGACACGATGCTGTACGTCGGTGACGTGGCGGCGCTGATGTTCGCGCTGTTGCGCTGCCACTGGTACGTGATCGTCGCCGCGCCTGTTGCGGCGCAGGTGAACGACGCTGGTGCTCCAGAGGTAACGGTCGCGTTCGCGGGATGCTGCGTGATCGACGGCGCGAGGCTGGCGGTGTAATACACGCGCTTGATCGCGCCGCTGCCGCGATAGAGGTAGTAGAGACTGCCGTCGTCGGTGACGTGGAGGTCGACGGGCGAGCTGATGCCTGTCGCGAAGTCGACTGCCGTGTTCGCGACAGGATCGTACATGCGGATCCAGCCGCTGCAATAGTCGGCGAAGAAGTACTTGCCGACATAGCTCGCAGGGAACTGCACCGTCGACGGATTGTAGAAGGCACCGCCCGTGATCGCGCAGCCGGTCGCGCCGCCGCCGCTGTGCGCGTACCAGTGCAGCGGCGAGCGGAATCCGGGATCGGAGGTCTGGCCTTCGGTCGTGGGCCAACCGAAGTTCGAGCCGCCAATGCCTTCGTTGATCTCCTCGTAGGTGTTCTGGCCGACGTCGTTGATGAACATGCGGCCGGTGCCGGGCTGGAACGTGAACGTAAACGGATTTCGCAGGCCAAGCGACCAGATCATCCGGTTGTTGGCGGTCGCAGTACTGTAGAACGGGTTGTCCGTCGGGATCGTGCCGTCCTTGTTCATGCGGAGGATCTTGCCGAGGAGGTTGGTGAGGGTCTGCGCGTTCGAGCCGACCGCGTTCTCGCCGACGGCGACATAGAGCTTGCCGTCGGGACCGAAGTGGATCGCACCGCCGTTGTGGTTCGTCGCACCCAGATCTGGCAGGTCGAGCAGGATTGTCTCGGTCACGAGCGCGACGTCGCCGTTCGCTGTGAAACGGCTGAGGCGATTGTGGATCGGCGCGGATGCCGTCGTGTAGTAGACGTAGACGTAGTGGTTCGAGGCGAACTGCGGGTCAATCGCAACGCCGAGCAGGCCGCGTTCGCCGGAGGAGTTCACCGACACGGTGAGGAATGGCGTCGTGAGGAGCGCGCCGGCTTTGATGACGCGCAGCGCGCCGCCCTGTTGCGCGACGAAGATGCGGCCGTCGGCCAGGAAGGCCATCGCCGTCGGACTCGACATGCCGGTGGCGACAGTGGATTCGGCGAAGCCGGCGGGGAGCGTCGCGGTCGCGGTGACGGGCGCTTCCTCCGACGGCTGCCCGGCGTGCGCGACGACTGTCGCGGGCGTTTGGTCGCCGAAGCCCAAAGCGACCGCCACAGATACTGCAATGGCAACTACGAGGAACTGCCGACGCATGAGTTGCCCCATCCCAACCTCGCACTGCGCCGGACGCCGAGTGACCTCCCGGACCGGATCTGACCCGCCTTTAGCATCGGTGTGAGGGGGTGATTCCGTAGGCGAGTAGACGCGCGGCCGCATGCGGCGGACTACACTGAGAAACGCCGCCAGAATCCCCTATTTTGCGGCAGGAGCAGCGCACATGGAACAGATCGATGCGACCGCGGACTACTGTTATCTCACGACGACTGGACGCGTGACGGGGAAGCCGCGCGTCATCGAGATCTGGTTCGGAACCGAGGACGGCGCGACGCTGTTTGTGCTTGCGGGATCAGGTCGCAAGGCGGACTTCGTGCGCAACGCGATGAAGGCGCCGGACGTCACGCTTCGCATCGGCACACGGACATCGGCGCTGCGGAGCGCGACG